>JAZLDV010000020.1:0-85626 GCA_045614925.1 Coprobacillaceae bacterium
TAGAATCATAAGTTATAGTTTTAGACAAAGCTTGAATTCTTTCATCTAGATAATCATAATAGGCTTCAAAAGGAATATATAATAACTGATTCTTTTCATTTTGTTCATCTGGTCTATCATAAAAATCAGATAATCCATTTTCAGTTGCATAATACTGTGTTTCTATAAGTTTATCCATTGCAGTTATACATTCATCTAATAATAACTGTTTTAATCTAGGGAATAATACCCATTCATCTAAAGAATTCATATCTTTATAGACATTCTTTTTCATATCTTCTATAAAATGATAGAAATCATCAATAGAATGTGAAACAGAATCTATATTTAATAATAAATCTTCGAACATTGTAAAATTATATCCTGGGAAATATAATGACATATATTCCCTAAATTCATCATCTTTTACCCAGTTCTCTTCACATTCATGTAAGACTTCTCTTTTAATAAGACTAGGATCACTATTAATTTCAAATCCAGGCATAACATCAACTAAATATCCATATTTTGTTAACAGCAAATTACAGAAGCCATGGAAGTTTGTGATATAAGCATGAGGAAGATTCTGTATCTGCATAGATAGATGACTTCTTAGTTTTTCATCAATATCAGAACTTACTAATTCATTTAATTCTTCTGTTAATCTTTGTTTCATTTCATTTCCAGCAGCTTCAGTAAAAGTTAAAACTAAAAAATCAAAAATATCATAACCTTCTTTTAATAGTTCAATAATACGACTAACTAATATTTTAGTTTTCCCACTTCCTGCAGGTGCACTAACAAGAATAGAAGACTTTCTTTGAAGTATAGCTTTTAACTGACCTTCATTAAACGGCATCATCCTCACCTCCTAACATCTTTTCAACATCTAAAAATTCAACATTTTTATATTCATTATAAAAATGATCAAAATTACAGATACATTTATAATCACAATAAGTACAAGGATTAATCAAAGTATGTGTAGTACTTTGGTCACTTCCTTTAGGACATATTTCAATGTGTCCTTTAATCATCTGACTATATAATTCACTAATATGACTACAAATATAATCAAATAATAAATTCATGCTTTCTACAGATAAAATATTTCCTGTATATTCATTTCTGCTCTTTACATAAGTTACATTCACAATATTTGATTTTCTATCCATATGAGGATCAATCGCCTGAATCACATCATGTGATTCATTATCAGTAATATAACCATTCAATCTATATTGTTTATCAAATTCTATTTCATCAATAGGTTCATATAATCTGGTTTTTGCACTTAATACTCTTTTTTTCGTATTAAAATATAAAACTCCTCCTGGAATCTTACCTAAATCTTCACTTACCATTTTTAAATAAACTAACATCTGAATATTAAATCCTTGCATCGCAAGATTTAAATCAATATCTTTAGCACTTGATTTATAATCTATAATAGAAATATAATCTTCAAACTGATCAACTCTATCTACAAATCCTTTAAATGATAAACCATTTAATTCATTATTAATTTCTCTTTCTTTTTCTAAAACATTAAATGAAGATATTTTATTTTGTTTTTGTAAAACATATAAAGTAATCTTTAAATCATCTTTTAAACAGTCTATAAAATATCTGTTTATATCTGATTCAGATATCTTTTTTTGTATTATAGGTTCACTTCTTATATAGTCTTCTACAACATCATCAATATTTAAATCAGTATCAATACATAATTCTAATACATGATGAACTAAAGTTCCTATTTCATTTGCTTGTAATTCTAAAGAATAACTTGGTGTAATCTTTAATCCATATTTAATAAAATACATAAATGGACATTTATTGTAAGCTTCAATCTGGCTAACAGATAAATGTGATGCATAAATCTTGCTGATTAATTGTTTATCTAATGGAGTTACATTATTCTTGCTTTCAATAAATTGTCTAATATTCTTATTTAATATATCTTTATCTTCGTAGCTTCCGCCTTTTAAATAAAAATCTTCAGTACTTAAATATTTATTTTTATCTTTATCTTTTAAATTTAATATAGATTTTAATTGTTTAAATAAAGAAGATTCTAATAAAGTTTCATTAGATAACTTAGATAAAGCATAAGAAAAAGTAACAGATAAACAAGGGAACGATAATGCTTTAATAATACTGTTGTGATGTAATCCTAATTGTTCAGTTGTATTAAAAGGACGATGTCCTTTTAATACATTTAAATCTTCATCTAATAATAAAGATGTATCTTTAATACGTTTAGGGAATACTGTTTCATTTAGTCCTAAATAATAAACATGTTTAGGATGATCAAATAAAGCATTATCAATGCTGCATACTTGTATATAGTCTTTGTTGTTGTTTTGAGACTGTTTGTTTTTATTATATGTGAACATAAAGAATTGAATAAATTCTTTATAATCAATTAAATCATTATAATCTTTTAATTGTTCAAAATAAGACTGATAAGAAGATGATAACTCTAAAGATAAAAAGTATTGTGCAAAATCTTTAAAACTATGATAATCATAAATATGATTATCATTAATAATACGTTTATAATCTTCTTCATAAACACATGAGTCTTCATATTGAAGATGATGTGGTAAATTCAAAGAATCTAATATATCTAAAATAATATGAATATAATCATTGCTTGGATATATAATCGCAAAATCACTATATTTTAAATTGTTGTCGGCAATTTTCTGATATATGTGATAAATAACTTCTTTGACTTCATTATGGATAGTAGAAGAAACAAAAGAATAATAATGATCACTATTATCTTTCTTTGTGATTTTTTCTAAGAATAACTGATCTAATAATACATTATCATTCTCTACAACATTATTTTCATTAATAAATGAATGAAATGGAAGATTGAATAATCTTTGATCGTTATTATACGTATAAAACATATGAACATCATGATGTAACTTTAATTTGTTAATGATATTTATATGTTTTTTTGTCGTTAAATAAGTTCCATCAATATAAATAGAAGATTTTTGATGATTAAATAAGCAATCATCAAATATACTTTCTAAAGTTATATGTTCATTATCATTTAAATGTTCTTTTAATGATTTATATAATAGTAATAAATCATTTAATTTATTATGATTTAAATCATAATCTAATTCATACAAATCATATGTTTTCATAACAGGAATAAACTTATCAATTAATGAATAAGGATTATCACATGAAAAACAAGTAAATTGTTTTTCAGATAATATTTTTCTTAAAAGATAAGTTAAATGTGTTTTGTTTATAATTGTATGATAATTGTAATGATATTCAATAATCATTTGTTTTAGATAATCTTGAAAAGACAAGACTTCGATATTGACTAATATATTTGTATATTGAAAAAAGCATTGTTCAATGATATCAGGATTATTGCTGATAAAATAATGCTTTTCAAAAGGATTATTTTTTGCATGTTCAATACATGTTTTTATCATATGATGTAATAATGCATGATAATTTAAACTTGTTGTTGTCACGATAATCACCTCCATAACATTATACAACAAACTCATCATAAAAAATAGAAATAAACATAATAGGTCTTATATAAAGATAAAAAAAGAATCTGTTAAACAGATTCTAATTATCAGCAACTAACATAACGATATCAATAAATATATTAATAAAATCAAGATATAATTCTAATGCACAAAGCAATGCGTTGCCTTCTACGTTATATATATCACTTTCTTCATATAATTTCTTTGCTTTTTTCATATCATAAATAGTTAATCCAGAAAAAACAACAAGATCAATTAATACAACAGCATAATACATTGCAGGTAATTGAATAAAGAATAATATGATATAACTTATAATTAATATTGGTAATGCAGATATGCACATATGACCTAGTGTAGTACAATCACTTTTTATAAATCCAGTAATAGAATGCAGTAATCCAAAATATGCACTTGTAATAACAAATACAATAACAGCAATCATAGGATGAATAGCACTTAATAAAAATGAAAGAGTAATTCCATTAATCATAGAATATAAATAAAAATAAAACTTAGCTTTATTTAAATCTAAATTCTCTAATTTTTTAGCAAGTATTATAACCATTGCAATTTCAATAATACTACAGATAATAAGTAATGGAATAAAAGCAATACTTAATAAATTTAAGATTCCTGACATTAATATGATAATTGAAGTGATTGCAGTACATGCAACTCCTTTAAATAACCATTTAAACATTAAAGATTGAAATGATTTAAAAGACATAAGATTATAATTTGTATCCATAATGCCACCTCCTATTATTATTTTATCATTTTTAATACCTTATTCAATCTTTATTATAAGTTTATAAAAAATGCATCAATAACTAATAATCATGTAAAATTTTATGACATGGTTTTTGTATAAAGTAATTATAAATGCTTGATAACGGTAGCAAATTATGCTGCATAATAGTTAAGAAAGCGTTTTTTTGTTTTTTAAGAGTTTTTTAGTGAGAAAAAATCTTCTAAATTATTAAATGGATTATTGTTAGTAGGGATTTGTACGTTAATGTTTTGTGGATATATGTTTGGTAATTATCAGGCAAGATAATATTTTGGTTTAGATAATTATTTTTCAAAGATAACAATTGATAATGTGGCTTATCCTATTAATTATGGATTAGTAAATGAAACACAAGAAATTGATGTTAAGAATGATGAACGATTTAAGTTAAGAGTTCAGAATCTTAAAGAAGAATGGTTATTAGATTATAGTGGTATTGAGATTGTAGATAGTTATGTGGAATTAACAACAAAACATGATATTGCAGTATTAATGAATGGTTTTGTTAGAGTTTATGATGTTAAAGCTGTAGATAAAGAAAATGCTTATTTGAAAATGAAACATATGATTTCAGAGAATGAATATATTGAAATATTCATTGATATTTCTTAATAATTAATGCTAATAAGATGGGTAAGGATAGGTGATGATTTATGAAAAGTTGTAAATTTTTAGTTATGATATTATGTTTAAGTATGGTAGCAAATCTTTATTTATCATTGACTATTTGTGATTTAAATGAGAATAATCAGATGCTTCAAACTAGAATTGATCATTTATTATTATCTAGTGATAAAGAATGTATAGATTATAAATATAGTGATAATCAAAAAGAGAATCTGATAGATGCTGCAATATTATATCAGAACAAATATGATTTAAGTATGCATGGTTTAATGATTATTGTAGATGATATGAATTATAATTTAGGTCAAGCACCTGAAATTTTAGAAAACTTACAAGATGGTTCTAAGATTACAGTAATCAACGATAATATAGTTGAATTTACATTGGTTTTTGAAACTCAAACATTACATCAAAGAGCAACCATAACAAAGAATAATAGTGATATACATTTTAAAGTTGAAACATTGAAATAAAAAAGGGGATTTCTTTAGAAATCCCTTTAATCTATTATTTTATAATTCTTCACATTGTTTTAACCATAATGAAATTGTTGTATCACTAGGCATTCTAAAGTCTCCTCTAGGGCTTAAAGCAACACTTCCTACTTTAGGACCATCAGGGACACATGAACGTTTAAATTGTTGAGTAAAGAATCTTCTATAGAATAATGTAATCCATTTTTTGATTTGTTCTGCTGTATAAATATCTTTGAATGCTTTGTTTGCAATTCTAAATAATTTCTTTGGCTCATAATGATATTTTACATGATGATATATAAAGAAATCATGTAATTCATATGGACCAATCACATCTTCAGTTTTTTGTACGATTTCGTTATCTTTAGCTGGTAATAATTCAGGGGATACAGGTGTATCTAAGATATCTTTTAATGTTTCTTTAACGATATCATTTTCATTATTTTCAGCAATATAATTAACAAGGTGTCTTACTAAAGTTTTAGGCACAGTGCAGTTTACACCATACATACTCATATGATCTCCATTATAAGTCGCCCATCCTAATGCCACTTCAGATAAATCTCCAGTTCCTATAACAATACCATTGTTTTTATTGGCAATATCCATTAGGACTTGAGTTCTTTCTCTTGCTTGTGCATTTTCATAAGTTACACTATGATCATCTAAATCATGTCCAATATCTTTAAAGTGTACTAATACTGCTTCTTTAATATTGACAGTCATTGATGTCACATTTAATTCTTCCATTAATTTTAATGCATTATTTAAAGTACGATCTGTTGTACCAAAACATGGCATTGTAACTGCAATAATATCTTGAGTAGGATATCCTAATTTCTTATATGCATTATAAGTAACTAATAATGCAAGAGTAGAATCTAAACCACCAGATATTCCAATTACAACTTTTTTACAATAAATAGCCTTTAATCTTTGAATTAATCCTTGTGTTTGTATATCTAAAATTTCTTTGAATCTTATAGTTCTTTCTTCATTAGTTAAAGGAACAAAAGGATGAGGATTATAATATCTTTCTAATTCTTCTATTTCATAAATATCTAATTCAAAAGGAACATATGTATAATCATCTGTACTATTAGCATATGTAGACATTTCTATTCTTTGTAATGCTAATTTATCTAAATCCATATCAGCGTAAATATATCCTTCTTCATATTGAATTGATTCATCTAAAATATGACCATTCTCACTTAAAATATGATGTCCACTATACACAACATCTGTAGAAGATTCACCAATTCCTGCATTAGCATATGCATAACCACAAATATTTCTAGCACTTTGTGAATTAACTAATAATCTTCTATAATCACTTCTTCCTGCTAATTCATTATTCGCAGAAAGATTTAATATTAATGTTGCACCATTTAAACAATGTCTAGTACTAACAGGAGAAGGAACCCATAAGTCTTCGCCTAGTTCTACTGCAATTTTTAAATGTTCTAACTGATATGCTTCAAAAATAATATCAGTAGAGAATGGATAACAATATCCATTAATTGTAATTTCACCACTCTCACTTGGTGCACTCGCAAAGTGTCTACCTTCATAAGATTCATGATAGTTAGGAATATGTGTTTTAGGAATAACTCCTAAAATTTCACCTTGATTATAAACAACAGCACAATTATATAATTTATTATGATGTACTAAAGGTGCACCTATTACAAATAACATATCTAAATGTTCTGTTTCTTTAGCTATATAATCTAATTGTTCGTAAACTTCATTTAATACTCTTTTTTGATAAAATAAGTCTTCAATAGAATATCCAGTTAAACATAATTCAGGAAATACTAAAACTTTAATATCATCATTAGAAGCTTTATGAACATATTCAATAATTCTTTTTGCATTTTCTTTTACTTGTGTCAATTTAATTTCAAAATTGGCACAGCCAACTCTTACATAACCATCTTTCATATAATGACCTCCATTTGTATTTATTATATCACAATATTTTAGACATAAAAAAATAAAACTATACAATCATAAATTTTATTTTTTACTTATATAAAATATAGTATAATAAATAAGAGGAGGGAGATATATATGAAAAGATTAAATAAAATATTATTATCAATGCTTGTTGCTGTTATGTGTATTGGTATTGTACCAAGTAAAGTAAAAGCTGCAGGTTTAACTTTAGGGCAATTACAAAATAAATTCCCTAATGGAGCATATTGGAATCACGTTGTTAAAAGTGGACATGGTTATTCAAATTATCAGGATTATGGTTCTTGTAATAATCCTGACGGATATACATGGGCACCATGTGGATCACATAATGCAAATGTTCCTATAGGAGGGCATGACTGTAACAGTTTTGGAAATGCAATGCAATGTGCAGGATTTGCAAAAAAATTAGGATATGATGTTTATGGGTCATATTGTACATCTTGGGGACAAACAAATATTAATAATGTAAAACCTGGAGATGTTATTCATTATACTGGAGGAGATACTGATCCTGAATATGGACATTGGGTATTTGTTATTGGAGTGAATGGGAATGCGATTACACTTGGTGAAGCCAATGTTGGTGGATTATGTCAAATCAGATGGGGTAGAGTTATTTATAAAAATCAGATTAATGTAAAAGCAGTTTATAGTGCACCTTATGCTTTAAATACATCTACTCAATTAACAATGAGCTGGGAAAAATTAGAGCAAGAGATTTCAGAGACAAATATGTATGTCAAAATGAGAGCAACAACAGGAAATTCAGGTACATATACAGCTGCTGGTATTACTGTTTGGGATGCTAATGGAAATAAAATAGGTGGAATTGAAGAATCAATTAATACAACATGGAATTATTTAGATATCTGGTATGATTTAACTAATGAATTAAAATTAACACTAAAAAAAGGAACAAAATATAAATTTCAGTTACATACAGTTTTCAATGGAGTAAGATATACTTCTAATGTAGAAGAATTTACAACAACTGGAGCAGTAAAATTAACAGGCTGGCAAAAAGATGATAAAGGCTGGTATTATTTAGATGCTAGTGGGAATCGTTACAAAGAAGGATTTAAAATCATGACTGATGGAATTCATTATTTTGATAAAAATGGATATGCTATAAATGGATGGCATAAAATGGGAGAAAGCTGGTATCTTTATAATGAAAAAGGTATTATCAAGACAGGATGGCAAAAAGTAGATGGAAAATGGTATTACTTGAATTCTAATATGAAGACAGGTTGGCAGCAAATTGAAGGATCTTGGTACTATTTAAACACAGATAGAAAAACTGGATGGCAAAATATTGATGGGAAATGGTATTATTTAGGTACTGATGGAAAGATGCAAACAAATTGGCAACAAATTAATGGAAAATGGTATTATTTAGGTACAAATGGAGCTATGGCAACAGGATGGCAAAAAATAGATAACAAATGGTATTATTTAGGAACAGATGGTGCTATGGCAACAGGTTGGCAAAAAGTAGATGGAAAATGGTATTATCTAAATAGTGACATGAAAACAGGCTGGCAAAAAATAGATAATAAATGGTATTATTTAAATACTGATATGAAAACAGGATGGCAAAAAATTAATAATCAATGGTATTATTTAAATAGTGACATGAAAACAGGATGGCAATATATTAATAATAAATGGTATTATTTTAATGCGAACGGTGTTATGTTAACTGGAAAACAAGTCATTGATGGTAAAATTTATACATTTGATTCTAATGGTGTATGGATTTAGTAATGATGGGCAATCTATATCACATTTGTGATATAGTTGCCTTTTTTTATAACTAAATGATTTTAGTGGAATTGTAGATTAGTCTAACCTTATTGAAATTGTAAAGAAAAGATGGATGTTAATCCTATAAAAAATAGTTAGATATAGAACTATATTTGATACAATAATAAAAAGACCAGAATTACCCGGTCTTATTGACTATGATGTGATTCTAAGCCATGTATATCTTTAGTATTAAATATCATTACATTCTGATCTCCACTACAAGAATATGACTTATTATCTTTTGTTTTAATTGTATAATTTTTTATTGCAAAAAGGCATTCATTATCATTGATTTTTTCAAAATAAGCAATGTCTCCTACTATAGTTACATCTTGAAACTGATATTGTGTGAAAAATTTAATACGTGCTCCTTTTTTAGAATTAAAGAAATCATGCCATATATTTTCACTACCAGTCATATGACCAATTTTAATCATATGATTATGATAATAATCAGATGATTGATATTTGACAAATAATAGTGCACTTATAATTGATAATAAAACAGTTATCAGACTTTGATATTCTTCTACTGCAGGTATAATATTTGTAATAGTAGAAGATAGTATGATAAATAGATATGATAATGCTATACTTCCTAATAATGTAATTTCATAAGATTGTTCTTTTGTATCTCTAAGTGTTTTATATATAAATAAGAATATAAAACCAGGGATAACGGATTCTATTAATTCCATATTTTGTCTCCTTATTATTGTAATTCTCCAAAACTATCTGTGTTAGTAGGTTTAGGTACTGCAACGACTTTTTTATTGACTGGTTTTGTTGAAGGAAAATGTTTATCTTTTTCTTCTTTAATTCCTGGTTTACCTTTGATAGATACTTTATGTTTTTTTCTTTTTGATTTATTAGGATTTATATGAGAAGAATATGTTTTATCTGTTTTTAAAGATTCATTAATTATTTCTTTTAGTTTAACCATATATATCACTCCTTTTTTCTATTTTATCAAATAAAAATAATAGAAGCAATAAAGCAATCTTTTATCAAAACATATAATGCTGATTCAATCGTTTTAACAGTAGAAAACAAAACAATAGATAACTAAAAAAGTGCACATTGTGCACTTTTATAATAATTTAATATCGTGTTCTTCACATTGTCTCATAGTATCTTCATCCCATAATGAAGCTTGTACTTCCCCGATATGAGCTTTTCTTAAGAAGAACATACATAAACGACTTTGACCAATTCCTCCACCTACACTTAAAGGTAAAACATTGTTAATGACATTTTTATGATATGGTAATTCTAATCGTTCTGTTGCTTCAGCTTTGATTAATTGTTCTTTTAAAACAGTTTCATCAACACGAATACCCATACTTGAAATTTCTAATGCATCATCTAATTGTGGATTATATAATAAGATATCTGCATTTAATTTCCAGTCATCATAGTCAGGAGCTCTTCCGTCATGTTTGCTTCCAGAAGCTAAAATATCCCCAATCTGTAATAAACATACAGCTTTTTTAGCTTTTGCAATTTGTCTTTCTCTTTGTTTTGGTGTCATATCAGGATATAAGTCTTCTAATTCCTGAGTAGTGATAAAATAAATATCATCAGGTAAGATAGATTCACCTAATTGTGGATAATGTCTGATCATTTGGAATTCTACATCTAATAATGCTCTATAGATTTTATTAACTGTAGCCATTAAGTAATCCATAGTTCTATCTTCTTTTCTGATTACCATTTCCCAGTCCCATTGATCAACATACATAGAATGAATATTATCTAATTCTTCATCTTTTCGAATCGCATTCATATCTGTATATAATCCAGTATGAATTTCAAAATTATATCTATGTAAAGCATCTCTTTTCCATTTTGCTAGAGAATGGATAATTTCAATTTCATCATCATTATTTAATTCAAAAGAAGTAAAAGAAACAGGTTTTTCTTTCCCACTTAAATTATCATTTAAACCTGTATTTTTTAATAAGAATAAAGGTGCAGATACACGAGTTAATCTTAATTGTTCTGCTAAACGTCTTTCGAATGTATCTTTAATAAGTTTAATTGCAACTTCAGTTTCAATTAAACTTAAACGAGCTTTATATCCCTCTGGTATAGTAATTTTGCTCACTTTAATTCCTCCCCTAAAAAAAATCATAGTATAATTATATGATTTTATAATGGAATAGTCAAAAAAATTTTGATTACAAGATAAAAAAATTTAACTCTTATTAAATGATGTCAAATTATGGGAGGGATTGTGCATATTTGTAGTATGTTATAAAGACACATAGTATAATAAAAAAGTAAAAGGGGATGAGAAGATGAAAAAATTAGTATTATGTTTATTGTCATTTGTTATGATGATTCCTTTTGTTAAGGTGGATACATATTCGCTAGAAAATGAAAGAAGTAAGAGATATGATAGATGGCATTATCGTTATGAAAATGCAAAAGGAAGTTATAGTCATGGGGAAACACATCCTACGTCTATTGACTTACCTGAAAGATATGATAGTAGAGATTATGATTATGTAAGTTCAATTAAAAATCAGGGGATGATGGGAATTTGCTGGTCATTTGGTGCTATTGGTGCTATGGAAGTGAATATTAATAAAAATGGATTAAGTGATTTAGGGAGTCAGATAGATTTATCTGAAGCACATTTAGGTTATTTCCATATGGCACAAAAAGCCAATGATTTAGGATTGAATCCAACAGATGCTGTTATACCAGATTCTGATTATACTTTTATTAATGATGGTGATTCTTCGGTTTTAGCATCTTTAACGCTTGCTAAAGGTATAGGACCTGTATCGGAGAGTGTTGCACCATTTTATCCTTATTCTTATTCTTTCGTAGATGAAATTCCTAGAGATAGTATTTACCAAAGAGAGTATACTTTAAATACAGCTGTTCATCCAATGGCTGATGATATAGAAGGAATTAAAAAGTTAATTTATACGCAAGGCGCAGCATCTATTGCTTATAATTCAGGAAGTTCTGATCGTTATGATGAATATGTAAATAGATATGGTTTATCTAATCATATGATTCATATTATTGGATATGATGATACTATTCCTAAAGAATATTTTGATCCTGTTCCAAGTATTGATGGGGCATGGATTGTTAAGAATTCTTGGGGGGATACTCCTAATGGAGGAATTTTCTATTTATCTTATGCAGCAACTTCTTTAGAAGTCATGGCACCTAATATGGTACATAAGGATGCTTATGATAATAATTATTTTTATCAGGCTTCATTTATGATGGATACTGAATATACAAAAGTAGGGGAACCAATTGTAGTTGCAAATGTCTTTGAAGGACAAAGTGGAACAGATGCACAAAAAGAAGTGTTACATTCAGTTGGATTACCATTAGCAAGTATGAATACTGAATATGAATTACAGATTTATTTAGATCCACAGGAGGGTAATCCTGAATCTGGTAAACCTGTATTTGATAAACCATTAATGGGAAGTAAAACACAAAAAGGTTATTATACAATCAGTTTACCTGAATCTGTAGAAATTAAAAAAGGACAGAAATTTAGTGTTGTTTTTAGATTGCAAAATAGAAATTTAAACTATTATACTCCTTATTATGTTTTTAAAGGAGGAGAATTTAGTACTTTTGATGTTGTTGAAGAAACTCATCCTAATCAATCTTTTATTAAGAAAGCAAATGAAAACTGGACAGATTTACATTACAGTCAAAAATGTGTTTCTATCCATGCTTTAACAAATATAGTAGATAAAGATTATAAACCTACAAAACAATTAAAATTATCAGATTTTAGCTTAACACAAACTGATTATGATTTTAATAATGAATGTATTGAACCAATTCTAACAAAAAACAATAAAGAATTATTAGAAATGGTAGATTATTCTATTGCTTATGAAAATAATATTCAATTAGGAACTGGTAAAGTTATTGTATTTGGTATGAATGATTATGAAGGTTCAAAAGTAGAATATTCATTTAATATAAATAGAGCAGATTTAAAACAGGAATTTTTTGAAACTTTAGATTTTGAATATCAGACAGGCTCTCAAATAAAACCTGCATTTGAAATGTATGACTATGATCTTTTATTAGTAGAAGGAAAAGATTATGTCGTAGAATATGGTGAAAATATTTATGATATTAATACTAAAAATGAAGGAACTGTGACATTAAGAGGTATTGGAAATTATAAAGGATCAGTAACACAAACATTTGATATTGTTAATCCTCATAAGAAAGTTTATATGAGTGCTGATGTTTATCCTAGAGATGCAGGGAATGCTTCTACAAAGAGTGAAGCACATTATGGTGAATTAGTTAAAGCTGTTGCTGGATATTTTAGCAGTGGAACTGCAGTACTAAGATGGATAGTTGATGGCATTGATTTTGGAAGAGGCGAAGAAATTTATTTTACAGCTTATGATTCTATGAATCTGACTGCATATTTTGTTCAGGAAAAGACATTTAATGATTTATTGAATTTATATAATGAGTGCAGATTAGTACAAAGAAATGGACAAAGTGATGTGAGATGGAATCATTTTGTTAAAGAATTAGATAATGCAAGAGTGTTGGTAGATAGCGCAAGTGATTATGAAAAAGAAATCACAAGAGTATATGTTTATTTACAGGATGCTTATAATATGTTAAATGAACCATTGGATTTATCAGGTGCATTAGAGGCATTAGAGAGTATCAAAGGATTAAATGAAAGTGATTATGAGTATCGTAGCTGGGGTACATTACAAAGTAAAAGAGTTTTATTAGAAAAAGCAATTGAAGATGTAAATATGACTCAGGATAAATTAGATAATGCAGTAAGTGCTTTTTATAGTGCAAAAGATTCATTAACAGGTAATGGAAGTAATACAAAACAATTATTAAAAGATTTATATGAGTCTAAATTATTATTAGATGAAGAGTTATATACAGTTAGTTCTTATGCTTTATTAAAAGAAAAACTAGATGAAGTAAAAGTTATTCTTGAAAGTGATGCGAGTGAATCACAATTAAGTAAGGCTTATAATGAATTAAATCAGATTACTCTTGTTTTAAGAGGAAATGCAGATCAATTGATTAATTTAGTTGAGACATGTTTATTAGTACAGGATAAAGATTATAGCACTGATTCTTATAATCTATTACAATCTGCATTGCAGCAGGCCTTATTAATTAAGAATAATCCTAATGATTATTCTCAAAAAGAAATAGATAGTATTTATCAGGAATTAAATGATGCATATGAAAATTTAGAACCAGTTCCACAAGTTGATAAACAACAATTATCACAGTTATATCATTTACATTCAAATAAAAATGAAGAGAACTATACAAAACAATCATGGGATTTATTTAAACAGGCATTAGATGAAGCATTTGACATTTTAGAAAATAACGATGTTACTCAAGAAGACGTAGATCAGGCATATAACAGATTAAATCAATATGCAGGATTATTAGAAGAAAAACCTGTAACTCCTGATATTATAGAAATAGAGTCAATTACTTTAGATATCAATGAAATTGAATTAGAAGTAGGACAGACAAAACAATTAACAGTTACAATCTTACCAGATAATGCGACTGATAAAACTGTAACTTATCAATCAGACAATGAAGATGTTGTAAAAGTTATTGATGGTATAATTAGTGCTGTATCACCTGGAAAAGCTAAGATTACAGTAACTACAAACAATGGCAAAACTGCGACATGTTATGTGATTGTAAATAAACCAGAAGAACCAGAGCCACCTGTTGAAGTTAAAAACGGTTGGGAAAAAGTAGATGATAAATGGTACTACTTTATTGAAGACGTAGCTCAAACTGGTTGGGTTAAAGATGGTGCTAAATGGTACTTCATGGATGACTCTGGTATCATGCAGACTGGATGGATCAAAGACAACAACAAATGGTACTATTTAAATAGCCATATGATGACTGGTTGGCAAAAAATTGATGGATTATGGTATTACTTAAATACACATATGATTACTGGATGGTTAAATGACGGTGGTCAATGGTACTTCTTAGATTCAGCAATGAAAACTGGATGGATCAAAGATAACGGTAAATGGTATTACTTAGATTCAGCAATGAAAACAGGATGGCAATTCATTGATGGTGAGTGGTGGTACTTAAATAGCCACATGATGACTGGATGGCAAAAAATCAATGGTACATGGTATTATTTAAATAATTCTATGGTGACTGGATGGTTAAAAATCAACAACATCTGGTACTATTTCAATGAAAAAGGTGCAATGGTTACAGGTGTGTATGTTATTGGTGGAAAAACATATTATTTTGATAATAATGGTGCATGGTTATCTTAAGATATAAATACTCCTTTTTAGTGAACTAGAAAGGAGTATTTTTTTTATTTGAATAATTTATAACGGTTAATTTTTGTTAAAAAAATATTTGAAAAGTCTAATTTTATTGACTTGTTTTTATAATTTATATAAAATTATTGTATACATGTATTTTGGAGGATTATACATATGGAGAAAAAATATATTAGTACAAGGGGAAAACAGGAGCCAATTGATTTTTATCAGGCTATATTACAAGGAATCGGTAGTGATGGGGGATTAATTGTACCAGATTTCAAGTTGCCTGTTTTAGATTTAAATACATTAAAAGATTTAAGTTATGTAGATATGGCTACAGTTATTTTTGAAAACTTTATGCCAAGTGATAAAGAAGATATTAAAGAATTATGTAAGAAAGCATATGATAGTGGTTTATTTATTGAAGGTGTTGTTCCTGTAAAAAAAGCAGGGGATGCATATATTGCGGAGTTATTCCAAGGGCCTACTGCTGCATTTAAAGATATGGCTTTATCTATGCTTCCTCATTTTATGACTTATTCTTTAAAACAAAAAGGGGAAGAAAGAAAAGTTATGATTTTAGCTGCGACTTCTGGAGATACTGGAAAAGCAGCATTAGAAGGATTTAAAGATGTTGAAGGAACTTGTATCAAGGTGTTCTATCCTATTGATGGAGTGTCTCCAATTCAAAAACAGCAAATGATTACACAAGTTGGAAATAATGTGGATGTTATTGGAATTAGAGGGAATTTTGATGATGCACAGACTGCAGTAAAGAAAGCTTTTGCTTCTAAAGAATTAAAAGAGTTAAGTGATGAACATCATGTATTCTTATCTTCTGCGAATTCTATTAATATTGGAAGATTAATTCCACAGATTGTTTATTATTTCTATTCTTATTTCAGTTTAGTCAATCAAAAAGTTATTCAATTAGGAGAAGAAGTGAATTTTACTATTCCTAGTGGAAACTTTGGAAATTGTTTGGCAGGTTATATTGGTAAATTAATGGGATTACCTATTAAGACATTTATTATTGCATCAAATAAGAATAATATTTTAACTGATTTCTTTAATACAGGTGAATATAATGCAAATAGAGAATTTTATAAAACAAATGCACCTGCAATGGATATTTTAGTATCAAGTAACTTAGAAAGATTATTATATTTTGTTAGTGGAAGTACTTGTTTTGTAGATGATTGTATGAAGCAGTTAAATGAAAAAGGTGTTTATAAAGTAAGTGATGAATTATTAGCACAAATTCAAAATGAATTTGTAGCTGGATACTTAAGTGAAGAAGAAGTATTAGAAACTGTAGAATCTTGTTATAAAGAGAGTGGGTATTTGTTAGATACACATACTGCGATTGGATATGGTGTTTATAACAGATATAAAGAAGAAACAGAAGATGAAACAGTGAATATTGTTTTATCTACGGCTTCTCCTTATAAATTCCCTAAATCAGTTTATAGTGCAATTACTAAAGAAGATAAAGAAGAATATGATTGTATTGATGCTTTATATGAATATACAGGTGTAGAAATTCCTTATCCTTTAAAAGGAATTAAAGATAGAACTGTATTACATAATGGTGTTATTGATAAAGATTGTATTATTCAATATATTAGTGACTCTATTAAGGGGGAATAGTCATGAAAGTGAAAGTAAGAGTTCCTGCTACAAGTGCAAACTTAGGACCAGGATTTGATGTGGCTGGTTTAGCAGTTACATTATATAATACTTTTGTATTTGAATTGTTAGATGATGGATTAGAAATTGTTGGATGTCCTAAACAATTCTGTAATAGAAATAATATGACATTTAGAGCATTTGAAGAAGGTGCAAAAGATTGTGGATTAGAATTTAAAGGATTGCGTATTGAATGTAGTGGGGATGTGCCTTATACAAGAGGACTTGGAAGTTCTTCTACATGTATAGTTGCTGGAATTGTAGGGGCATATGCATTTAAACAAAGATATGATGATAGACAGGCTATTTTAGAACTTGCGACAAAAATAGAAGGCCATCCTGATAACGTTGCTCCTGCAATATTTGGAGGATTAACTGTATCAGTTATGAATGATGGTGTGACAACATTAAATATTCCTGTTAAACATGATTATAGATTTGTTGCATTAATTCCACCATTTACATTATCAACAGAAAAATCACGTTCTGTATTGCCACAACAGATTTCTAGAAGTGATGCAATTGCTAATGTTTCACATTTGGCATTAATGGTTGCTTCATTAATCAATGGATATGATCATGGATTGAAGTTAGGATTTAAAGATCGTTTACATCAGCCTTATCGTGGTCCATTAATTAAAAATTATGATGAAATTATGGATAAACTAGAAGAGGACGAACAGATTCTAGGTGCATATTTATCAGGAGCTGGACCAACAATTATGTGTTTAGTTCATGCAAGTGATATATATAGTGTTGTAAGAATTAAAGAAACATTAGGTGATCTTTTAAAAGGATGGCGTGTTGAAAAATTAGAATTAGATATGCGAGGATATACTTGCGATTATCTATAAAATAATAGCTCTAGCAAATGCTAGAGCTATGTTTGTTATGAATCTAAATATTGTTCAATAAATTGATTTGAGATTTTAACATAAGAGTCACCTCTTTCTTATCTACTTATACTGTGCAATATAAGTAATGAGAGGGGCAACTAAATAAAAGTTTTGTATAAATATATGATATAATGTGTGAGGGAGGGATGATGAAATGAAAAATTATCATACACATACATATAGATGTCATCATGCTTCAGGAACTGATGAAGATTATGTAAAAAAAGCAATAGAAGCAGGTTTTGAGGTTTTGGGTTTTAGTGATCATACACCATGGCATTATAAAAGTCGATTTAGACCTTATATGAGAATGGAAGATTATGAGTTAGAAGAATATGTAAATAGTATTTCATATTTAAAAGAAAAATATAAAGATAAAATAGAAATATTAGTTGGATTGGAAGTAGAATATTTTCCTGAATATATGGATTGGTTAAAAGAACAATTAAAGAGATATCCTATTGATTATATTATTTTAGGAAATCATTATGAATTAAGTGATGAAAATGGAATTTATTTTGGTACTAGAATAAATAAAGAAAAGTTAAGTCGTTATGTTGATTTATGTATAGAAGGATTAGAGACGGGATTGTTTAGTTATCTTGCTCATCCAGATTTAGCTGGTTATCCTTATAATGATGAATATTATAAAAAAGAAATGGAAAGACTTTGTTTAAGAGCTAAAGAATTAGATATTCCTTTGGAATATAATTTATTAGGATTAAGTGAAAATAGACATTATCCTAGACATGAATTCTTTAAAATTGTTTCTAAAATAGGAAATAAAGTTATATTAGGATATGATGCTCATACACCGTTTTCTTTAAAAAATAAAGAAAACTATATGAGAGCAAAAGAGTATTTAAATAAGATGGATATTGAAGTTATTGATAGTATAAAATTGTTAAAGGATTAAGTGTTTTTTGGTATATTATGGTATAAAGTGTGCTATAATATCAAGGTAAGTAGAGGTGATATTATGGGACATATTACAGATATTAACAAAGATTTATATATAGATGAAAGTAAAGAAATAGTAAGAACAACTATGGCTTTAGATAAGATAGAATTAACAGATGAAGAATTGACAATTCTAACAAAAGAAATCATGGATACATGTCTAATGATGGGTGGAGATTTCGCAAGAGATAATATAAGACAGATTGCTGTACAGTATTTGAGAAGTGGTTTTTTAGAAAGATTTAAAAAAGCACATAGGAGATAGATTATGAATTCTATAGAACTTATGAGAGAGTTTTTAGAAGAACATGAGAGTCAATATAAAGGTAAATATAGATTTTTTAGTGGATATAGACATGAAGAACATGGATATAAGGCACAATATTATATCTATGATCAGTCTTTTAGAAAAGTAACTATATTTATAGAAGTTTATTTTGAAGATAAGATTACTTATGTATTTTCTGAAGATTTAAATGATCAGGAAAAATTATATATTGTTAAAGATTTGTTAAAGAGAATGTTAGATAAAGAAAATTATAAAACTGTTTTACATTATTCTTTATATGAACAATATGTAGAAAATCTGAATTATTGTGCAGTTGTTTTAGAACCTAGAGATTTTGGAAGTATTCTTTATTATATGAAGTATCATAGAGGAATGAATAGTAAGACTGTAGATGAGTTTTATAATGTTGTGATTCCTTGTCTTCATCATTATTTAGAGTCTAAAAACTATAAAAAGTATTTGAATGTAGTGAATTATCTTTTAGATATTGTATTGTATGAAAATGATTGGATGGGAACAACATCTAAATATTTAGATACTGAATATGAATATCATTTGAAATATTTAAAAGATATTATATTTATTAATTTTAAGAATTTAGATGATTTATATGAAAATAGTAAAGAAGAATTAGTAGAACATGTACGATTATTATGTACGAATCAGAGATTTAGTTTCTGTATTCTTACAGAATTTAAAAATAGTTATTTTGTAAATTGGGATATTATTGGTGGGATTGTAGAAGGTTTAAAAGATGAGTTTCCTTTATATGATATGAATGATAGAAATAAAAAAGGGAAGTCTGTTTATTCTTATATTTATTATAAATATAAGAAAGATGAGAAACAGGTTGAATATGTTGTGATGAATATTTTAAGAAAAGTAATGAATAATGTAATCACATATGTTAACCATGAATTAGATTTAACGATTGGAAATAATTTTGTATCGAGATGTGGATATGATATTATATTGGAATTATTTAAGTTTGATTATAATACATTCATATTTACATGTTTTCCAATCAGTTCTTTTCCTACTTATATGAAGCCACAAGTTAAGGAAAGACTTGTGCAGGCAATACAGTTTTATTGTGCAAGGATGGAAAATGAAAAATATAAGTTATCATCTTTTGAACAAGTTATGAATATTAATAGATTACTGATGGATAATTTTAAGGAGTGGTATAAATGAAAAAGAAAGTCGTATTAAGTAGTGTTTTAGCATCGACTTTAACAGCATCTTCATATGTAGCTTCTGCTACATTTGCAAAGAATTTTGCTAAAAAGATGTTGTATAGAGAAGGTATTGATAGAAGTGAAGAAGGATGGTACGAAGAGATTGGTGCCATTAAAGTAAAGATTAAAAATCATAAGAATATGTATCTTCAAGGGTATCTTGTAGAAAGAGAAGGTGCTAAACGTACTGTTATCTGTTTACATGCATTATTAAAATCTTCTAGTTCTTTAGTAGATACAGTGAAGTTTTTAATGACTTTATATGAGGATGCGAATTTCTTATTATTTGATGCAAATGCTCATGGATTAAGTGATGGATATATTAGAGGATTAGGAAAAAAAGATATGTTTGATCTAATGTATTTTAATACTTATATTTTACAAAGATATGGTGATGATCATCGTATTGTATTGTATGGTCAAGGTGTAGGTGCCAATACTATTTTAAATACATCTGGGTTAGATAAATTAAAGAATGTTGATTTGATTATTAGTGAAGGTGCATATGATAATGCATATCATTATTTAATTGAAAGATGTAATGAAGAAATGAAAATTCCTAATATAATTTGTGGTCCTGCAATCAGAAAAGTTTATTTAGATGAACTTAAAACTGATATTAAAAAACTTAATACTGTTGAATTAGTTAAAAATAATACTATTCCTACTGTATTTATTCATTCAAAGAATGATACAGATTCTATGTTTGATATGGTATTTGCTTTATACAATAGTAATTCATCAGAAAAATTCTTATTCCCAATTAAAGAAAACTATTTATATGAAATGAATCAAAGTACAGAGTACTTTAATTCATTAAAAGAATTTTTAAAGAATCATTAATATAAAAGACTTGAAATCTATATTCTAACATTTTATAATACATTCAACTGGTTCGAAAGCCAACCCAGTATAAAAAACTAAGGATATGAGTTTATAAAGATGGCTTTGCCATCTTTTTTGCTTGTATTGGGCTTGTAACTGTTTTTTACAAGAGAGGAGAATGAAAAATGAAAAAAAATTATGATGGTGTGATGAATGCCATGATTGCATGTACATATGCAGTTTTAACAATTGTGTGTTCAAGTATTTCTTATGGAGGTATACAATTTAGGATATCTGAAATTCTTATCTTATTAGCATTTTATAATAAGAAATTTATTCCTGGATTAGTTGCTGGATGTTTTATTGCGAATATCCCTTCTACATTAGGGATTGCAGATATGTTTTTTGGAACACTAGCAACACTTATTGCAGTCGTACTTATTTATAGAGTGAAAAATTTATATGCTGCTGCATTTATTGGTGCAATTGTTAATGGATTGATTGTAGGGATGGAGTTATATTTAGTATTAAAACTACCTTTTATGATCAATGTATTAAGTGTATTTTTTGGAGAGTTCGTAGTCTTATTATTAGGAATACTAGTCTTTAAAAGAATTGAAAAAAATGAAAGTTTTATGAATAAATATATAAAGGAATAAAAAGAAAAAGGTAGAATTCAATGAATTCTACCTTATTTGTTAAATAGGTCTTGTATAATGTTTTAACCATTCTTTTTCATCTTCATTTAGATATGGAGAAATCTTGTCATAGACTTCTTTATGATAATCATTTAACCATTTCTTTTCTTTATAAGTTAACATTTCAACTTTAATAGCGTCTAAATCAATAGGAGCAAAAGTAATGCATTCAAAATGCATAAATTGACCATATTCATTTTCTACACCACAAGTTACTACTAATTCATTTTCAAGACGAATACCATATTGTCCTTCTAAATAAATACCAGGTTCATCAGTAACAATCATACCTTCTTCTAATACAGTATACTCATTTTGAGTTCTTGCACGAGGACGAATACCATGAGGACCTTCATGAACATTTAAGAAATGTCCAATACCATGACCTGTACCACATTGATAATCTAAATCAACTTCCCAGATTGGTGTACGTGCTAAAATATCTAAACTTAATCCAGTTGCACCTTTTAAGAATTTTGCTTTCTGTAATGCCATCATACCTTGGAATACTAAAGTAAAATGTGTTTTTTCAATATCACTAACTTCACCTAATGCATAAGTACGAGTAATATCAGTTGTACCATCTAAATATTGTCCACCACTATCAATAAGTAATAAACCATTTCCTTCAACTATAGAATATTGTTGTTCAGTAGGATGATAATGCATTAATGCAGCATTGTCTTTCCATCCAACAATAGAAGTAAATGATGGTTCAACAAATAATTCCTGTTCTTTTCTGAATTCTAATACTTGTTTAGAAATACTCATTTCATCCATAGGAATAACACCATGATTTTTCTTTAACCAGTACATAGTTTTTGTCATAGCGACACCATCTTTAATATGAGCGTTTCTTGTACATTTTAATTCAGTTTCATTTTTACATGCTTTAAATGCAGTTGATGGATACATTCCATTTACTAATTCACAATCAATTTTATTAAATAGTTCATAATTTAATGATGAACTATTAATTAATGTTCTTCCTTTTAATTTTGAACAATCATTGTAAATATCTAAATAATCTTTAATATAGATATTTTCTTTGTTCAATTCATTTTCTAAATCCTGATCATAAGCACCTTTTTGTAAATATAAATAAGATTTATCTAAAGTAATTAAAGCAAATGCTAAAACTTCAGGAGATTCAGGAATATCATGACCTCTAATATTAAATGTCCATGCAATATCATCTAATGTTGTGATAATATGAGAATCACAATCATTTTCTTTCATATATTCTTTGATAATATCAATCTTTTCTTTTGCACTCATTCCACAATATTGAATATCATAAATAAATGCTTTTTCACATGATCTTTTTGGTCTATCATTCCATAAATCATTGACCATATCTTTAGATACTATATGATAATCTACATTTAAGGCTTCTTCTAAATCTAATACAAACTTACAAGTCATAGTTGTACCATCAAAACCAATAGTATCTCCATCTTTAATATTATCAACTAAGAATTGCTGTAATGTTGGAACACCTTTTTGTCCCATCTTCATTAATTGAATACCTTCTTTTAATTGTTTAGCTGCCTGAATGAAATATCTTCCATCAGTCCATAAATAAGCATTTTGAGGAGTAACAACTAATGTTCCAGCACTTCCATCAAAACCACTTAAATAAGCTCTTGTCTGATAATGGTCTCCTACAACTTCTGAACAATGATCATCATCTGTAGGGATAATATAATAGTTAATTTTATTTTCTTTTAATTTTTTCTGTAATAATTTAATCATCTTTCATCACCATTTTAATTTTATCATATTTTTAATATGATAAAAAGAAAAAACGACTTTCGTCGTTTAGTCTACATTGATTAATTCGTAATCTCTACTTCCAATATTTAGACGCTCAGCAGCATCTAAAATAAGAGTTCCATTTCTAGATTCAATTCTTTCAATTAAATGATCTTTTCCTTTATCTTGACTTGCATAAACAAGATCAACACAAGCCTGATCTAATGCTAGAGGATCAGTAGAAGCTAAAATACCAATATCACTCATACATGGATCTTCAGCTTTTGCACAGCAGTCACAATCTACAGACATATTACACATAACATTAATATAAACAACTTTATCTTTATACATTTCGCAAATTGTACTAGCAGCATCAGCCATACTTTCAATAAATGCATCATGATCAGCAGTCCATATATTTTCCACAACTTTTACACCATGAATATAAGCTTTACCATAGGCTGAAGCAATACCAATAGAAATATTTTTTAATGCTCCACCAAAACCACCCATAGGATGTCCTTTAAAATGGGATAAAACTAATAAAGAATCATATCGAGTTATATTTTTACCAACATAATTCACATCTAAATGAATACCATTTTTAACAGGTAAAACTAAATCACCATCTTCATCCATAATATCTACACTTCCAATACCACTCCATCCATGATATTCAATTGTTTTCTTATGTTTTTCAGTTGTATTTCTTTCTCCTTTATAAGCAGTATTACATTCAACAATAGTCCCATTTACATGCCTAACGATTGGTCTCATAAATTCAGGTCTTAAAAAATTCTGATTTCCTACTTCTCCACTATGCAATTTTACTGCAACATTTCCTTTTAAATCAACACCTAATATATTATACATTTCAACCATTTGTTCAGGTGTGATTTTAGATGAAAAATAAACTTTAGATTTCATAAATAAAACCTCCTTTTTTTCATTATAATACAAAATATGAATATAAAAAATAAAAAAGATATCATTCAAATAATTTGAATTATATTTAAATAATAAGTAAAATAGAAATATGTGGAGGTATTTTTATGGATAAAAAATGGAGTTTAAAAGAATTATATGATTCTTTTGATGATAACAAGTTTCTAGAAGATATAGAAACAATTAAGAGATTATTGAAAGAAATGGGAAAATATCCTGAATTAGAATGTACACAGGAAAACTTAAAACAATATTTAATAGATGATAATAATTTATGTGCATATATACAAAAAGTAAGTGCATTTATTTCATTATCTATGAGTGCAGATACAAATGATAAAGAAGCAATCAGATATTATGCTTTATTTGAAAAAATTATTGCATCTTTTGCTTTAACAGAAGCAAAAATTAAAAAATGGATTTCTTCTTTTGATTTAAATCAGTTAGATGATGAGTATGTATTAGATCATTTATTTGTATTAAAAGAAATTCAAAGTTCTAATACATATATGTTAGATGAACGTAGTGAAGAAGTAATTGCGAATATGAGAACAACAGGATCTTCTGCTTGGCTACAATACAAAAATCAGATTATTTCATCTATGAAAGTGTCTTTAGATGATAAAGAATATGCTTTAACAGAAGTGTTAAATTTAGCTTATAGTGAAGATGCTGATTTAAGAAAAAGAGCATATGAAGCTGAAATTAATTCATATAAAGACGTAGAAAATGGAATTGCTGCTGCTTTAAATGGAATCAAGGGTGAAGCATTAACTGAAACAAGATTAAGAGGATATCCATCAGTATTAGAGCGTACTTTAATTGATTCTAGAATGGAAAGAAAAACATTAGATGTATTACTTTCTACTGTTAAAAAAGCATTACCAATGTTTGAAAAATATTATAAATTAAAAGCAAAAGCATTAGGACATAATAATGGATTACCTTGGTATGATTTATATGCCCCAATTGTAAAAGCAGAAAGTTCATATCCATATAGTAAAGGATGTGAATTTGTAGTTGAAAAATTTAGTACATTCTCTAAAGAATTAGGTGATTATGCGAAAAAAGCAATGGATAATCATTGGATTGATGTTTATCCTAGAGAGCGAAAAGTAGGCGGAGCATTCTGTGATAATATTAATTGTATCAAAGAAAGTCGTTTCTTATTAAATTATGGAAATCAGTTTAGTGATGTATCAACTATGGCACATGAATTAGGACATGGATATCATGGAGAATGTTTAAATGATGAATATTTATTAAATACATCTTATACTATGCCAATTGCAGAAACTGCATCAATTTTCTGTGAATCAATTGTTAAAAAAGCTGCTTTAAAAGAAGCATCTAAAGAAGAAGCATTAGCTATTTTAGAAAATGAAATCTGTGATAGTGGACAGGTAATCTGCGATATTTATTCACGTTTCTTATTTGAATCTAAAGTGTTTGAAGAAAGAGAAGAAGGACCTATCAGTGCAGATCGTTTAAAAGAAATTATGGTTGAAGCACAAAAAGAAGCTTATGGAAATGGATTAGACCATAATTGTCTTCATCCATATATGTGGACTTGGAAACCACATTATTATGAAGCATCTTATGCATTCTATAACTTCCCATATACTTTTGGTTTATTATTAGCTAAAGGATTGTATGGTATGTACAAAAAAGAAGGAGATGCATTCCCTGCTAAATATGTAAAATTCTTATCTATGACAGGAAAAATGAGTATTGAAGATGTAGCAATGAGTGTTGGAATTGATCTTCAGGATGAAAAATTCTGGGAAAATTCTATTGATATGATTAGAGAAGATATTGATTTATTTGAAAAATTATTAAATGAATATCAAGGATAAAGATAAAACTCGTATAGTGATATACGAGTTTTTTTGTTGGTTAAGAATGATAAAACTCTATTGTGAAATGTAAATATATCATTTATAATTATGCAATGAGGAGAAATATGTATGGATAAAGTGAGAACAAAGAAGGTTTATAGTTTAGAATCTTTAATATTTTTGATTATATTTTTTGGTTTATTTGGATATTTAGGGAGTGTAATGGGAATTCCTAATATGATGAATACTTTAATGAATACGGCGTATTCATTATTAATTGATACTGTATTTTATATTATGGCTATATCGGTTATTGCTGGAGCGATAGGAAGTCTGTTAACTGAATTTGGTGTTATTGCGATATTGAATTCGTTATTGTCTCCATTAATGAAACCGTTATTTGGATTACCAGGTGCAAGTGCTGTTGGTGTATTATCGACATTTTTATCAGATAATCCAGCGATATTAGCTTTAGCAGATGATGTTTCTTTTAGAAGATATTTTAAAAAATATCAGTTACCAGCATTAACAAATCTAGGAACAGGATTTGGTATGGGATTGATTATTGTGACTTTTATGATTGGTTTAACGCCTCATGATGGAGGAACATTTGTTGTTCCTGCATTAGTTGGATTACTTGGAGCAGCAATAGGAAGTCTTGTGAGTGTAAGAATTATGCTTCATTTTACTAAAAAAATATTTGATGAAAACGAAGAAGCCGTTGAAGGACAACGTGGTATGACTTATAGTGCACATGTGAGAATTATTAGTGAAGGAAGTCCTGCAGCTAGAGCGATGAATTGTCTTTTACATGGAGGAAAACAAGGTGTTGCATTAGGATTGGATATTATTCCTGGTGTACTTATTATTTGTACTTTAGTTATGATGCTAACTAATGGCCCAACTAATGGTGTTTATACTGGGGCAGCTTATGAAGGTGTAGGATTGTTACCTGCTATTGGAGAAAAATTAAGTTTTCTGATTTCACCTTTATTTGGATTTACAAGTACGAAATGTATTGCAGTTCCTATTACTGCATTAGGTGCAGCAGGTGCTGCTATTGGATTGATTCCTGGATTAGTTCAATCAGGTATGGCAAATGGAAATGATATCGCAGTGTTTACTGCTATGTGTATGTGTTTTAGTGGATATTTATCTACTCATGTGGCAATGATGTCATCTTTAAAATTTCCTGAACTTGCAGGGAAATCTATTTTATCTCATACAATTGGTGGATTATGTGCAGGTATTAGTGCTCACTTTATTTATATGCTTATTACATTATTATAAGATTAGGTCTTTCCTAATCTTTTTATTTTTAATATAATATTTTGGAGGTGAGGAATATGTTTATTAATGGTTATACGAATTTATATGGTATCGTTGCAAATCCTATTAAGCATTCTATTTCACCTTTAATGCATAATACTTCTTTTAAACATTTAGGAATAAATAGTATTTATATGGCATTTGAAATTCAAAAGGATCATTTAGAATCTTTTATTCAAAGTGTAAGAACACTTGATATAAAAGGATTTAATGTATCTATGCCGTTTAAAGAAGAAATTATTCCATATTTAGATGAATTAAGTGAAGAAGCAAGATTATGTCAGGCTGTTAATACTGTTAAAAATAGTGATGGAAAATTAATAGGTCATATAAGTGATGGTGAAGGTTTTATTTTATCTTTTAAAGAGAAGAACTGGGCTATAGATGGACATAAATTTGTTGTATTAGGGGCTGGAGGGGCATGTAAGTCTATTGTTGCTTCTTTAGCGAAATATAATGCAAAAGAGATTGTTGTTTATAATAGACGTTATAAGTCTTTTATTGATGAAATGAATGAACATTTTGATACTTTAATTACTTATAAAGATCTATATGATAAAGAATCTTTAAAAAAAGATTTAAGTGATGCTTATATGCTGATTAATACAACGAGTATAGGTATGAATGAGAGTGATGAATGTCTGATAGATGAATCTTTTTTAAGTGATTCTATTAAAGTTTATGATATTATATATAAACCATTAGAAACAAAATTATTAACTCTAGCAAAAAACAAGAATTTAGATTATATGAATGGAATAAATATGCTTATATATCAGGGAGCAGTCTCTTTTAAATATTGGACTGGTCATGATATGCCTATAGATATTGTAAAAAATAAAATAGAAGGAGAAATAAGATGAAAGAAATAGTTGTTGCCTCTACAAATCAGGGGAAAATTAGAGAAATTAAAGCTATGCTAGATAGTATAGGCATTGAAGTAAAATCAATTAAAGATGTATTTGATGAAGAAATTGATATTGAAGAAAATGGTCAAACTTTCAAAGAAAATGCATTAATTAAAGCACAGGCAATCTGTGATATGATTCATAAGCCTGTATTAGCAGATGACTCAGGTTTAGAAGTAAATGCAATGGATGGAGGTCCAGGAATTTATTCTGCTCGTTTTATGGGATATGATACGAGTTATGATATTAAAAATCAGGCAATTATTGATGCGGTAGAAGGTAAAGATAGAGGAGCACGATTTGTATGTGCAATGGCTTTATGTGTGCCTGAAGAAGAGCCTATTTTAATTGAAGAATATTTTAATGGTATGATTCATACATGTATTGAAGGAGAAAATGGATTTGGATATGATCCTATTTTCTATGTACCAGAATTACAAAAAACATCAGCATCATTAACATTAGAAGAGAAAAATTTATATTCTCATCGTGCAAAAGCATTAAAAAAATTATATGAAATATTAAAGGAGAAATAAAATGAATCATATTGTATTAGTACATCCAGCTATTCCACAAAATACAGGAAATATTATGAGAACATGTGTAGCAACACATTCAAAATTACATATCATTAAACCTATGGGATTTTCATTAGATGATAAACATATGAAAAGAGCAGGTTTAGATTATATTAAAGATCTTCAATTAGAAATTTATGAAAACTGGGAAGATTTTGTTTCTAAAAATAAAGGGGATTATCATTTCTTTACAAGATATTCTAAACTTTGTTATAGTGATGCGTGTTATGTAAGTGAAAATGACCAATATATTATTTATGGACATGAACATGATGGTATTCCACATGAAATTTTAAAAGACCATTTAGATGAATGTGTACGTATTCCTATGGATGCAAATGCAAGAAGTCTTAATTTATCTAACTGTGTTGCAATTGGAATTTATGAAGTATTAAGACATCAGAATTTCAATGGCTTATCTAAAGTAGAGGTACAAAAAGGTGAAGACTTTATTTATAACGACTAATAAAAAAGATTGGATTTATGCACTTATTTTAAGTTTATTTATTATCAGTGCAGCAGTCGTAATTACTGTCTTTTTTAAACCTTTATATTATTTTGATATAGATTTTTTAAATATTGATACATTTGTAGGAATGTCAAAAGATATCATTAAACATAATTATGATATCTTAATTCAATATCAGAGTTTATTTTATAAAGGTGAATTATTATTACCAGATTTTGTTATGAGTGAAACAGGAAGAATTCATTTTGTTGAAGTTAAAAGAATATTTGAAGCTATACAGATATTATTTATTGTGACTGGTTTATTATCGTTATTGATTGTATTAAAAAATAAAGGAAATATTCTTTATTTGAAATTAACATCAGTATTAACTGTAGGTATTCCTACAGTTATAGGATTATTAGCAAGTATTGATTTTGATGTAGCATTCGTCATTTTTCATAAGATTTTCTTTAGAAATGATTATTGGATTTTTGATTATAGAACAGATCCTGTTATTATGATTCTTCCTCAGGACTTCTTTATGCATTGTTTTATTATGATTGTTGTTTTAATCATAGTAGGAAGTCTGATCACGTATTTTGTTTATAAGAAAAAAGAAAAAATAATATTAAACGATTAATACCACATATTGTACAATATGTGGTATTTGTTTTGCATTTGAAAAATGAATGTGTTATATTAAGTCATGCATTTTTAATTGATGATATAGTGAAGTACCTACAGGTAAATGAATACCTTGTATATTCTGGTTTCTTGCTTCAATGATATTTTCTAAACAATCATCAATAAAAAGACATTCTTCATTTTTTAGATTATATTTATTGATTAGTGTCTTATAGATGGAAGGATTAGGTTTTAACATATGGATGTGCCCTGAAATAACACCTCCATCAAAATGCGAAAAGAAATCATTTTGTTTTGTCACTGTATCAAAAGCTTCGATATGAAAGTTAGATAACAGATATAAGTTATAACCTTTTTCTTTTAATGTAGAAAGTAGTTGTACATTTTCGTTAATTGGCGTTAACATATCTGTCCAGTGAGTAAGAATATAGTTGATTTCTACAACGTTATTAGGATATTTTTTTGTTAAAGACGCTATTGCATCTTTAATAAGTATAGTTCCTTTATCAAGTTCAATCCATTCGTCAGATTTAAAAATCATATCTGATAAATGATTGGAAAATATGGGATTATAGTATTGATTAAGGTAAGGGATAGGTGAAAATGATAATAGTACATTTCCAATGTCAAATATTATATTTTTTATCATAGTGTTTCTCCTTAGTGTTCACATATTATTCATATATCTATTATATATATTTTATCATAGGAGGGAAAAGCGTGAAAGTTTTATTAGAGAGAAAAAGGGAACTTATTATTGTTGCTATTTTAAGTGCTATATATATAAGTTGCTTTATGTTATTAGAAAAAATAAATTTCAGTAATTATATTTATACAGAATTATGGATTGATAATTATATTCCATTTATTGATATATTTGTTGTTCCTTATATCCTATGGTTTGCTTATATAGTAATAGGATTTGTGTTTTTCTTTTTTAAAGATGTAAAAGGATATTATAGAACGTTGTTTTATATATTTGCAGGTATGTATATATGTCTGATTATTTATGCGATTTTTCCTAATGCCCAAGGTTTAAGGGTAGAAGGAATTGGAGATACATTCTTTGAAAAACTTGTTTTATTATTCTATAGTAATGATACTTGTACAAATGTATGTCCTAGTATTCATGTTTATAATAGTATTATGTTACATGTGTCTTTATTAAAGAATGAATCTTTTAAAAAGAATAAACTTATCAATTATTCTTCATTGATATTATGTATTTTAATTAGTTTATCGACAGTCTTTATTAAACAGCATGCTGCGATTGATGGTGTATTTTCTATTCTTTTATGTATTATTATTTATAAAGCTGAGCAGTTTTTTAGCAAATATTATCCAAAAGATATTTAAAAGAGTTCATATTGAACTCTTTTTTTAGTTGTATCTTAACTGGTAAACAAGTAAAAATATGTTAAAATTAAATTCATAAAAGATATTTATAATGAAGTAAAGAGGTGATGTTATGGATATCAATAAAAAGAAAGAATTTTTAATCAATGTAGTGTTTTATGCATTGATTATAGGGGCTGCTTTTTTAGGGTTTAAATATATATTTCCTGTTGTTTTTCCGTTTATTTTAGGATTTCTTATTGCTTATTTTATTGTGAAGATTTCAGATAAAATAAATGTGAATAAGAAAATGATGAGAATTATTATTGCTATTATATTTTATGGGACAATTGGAACTGCAGTTGTATTATTGTCATTAAAAATAATGAGCAGATCATATGATTTCTTTATGAATATTCCTTATTTATATGAAAATCAGGTGATGCCTGTTGTGGGAAGTGGAATTGACTGGTTAACTGAAAATATAAAAAGATTAGATCCTAGTATTGTTGAAACATTACAGATGATTTTTGATAATATGGGAAGTTTGTTTAGAAATCTGATAGGGACGTTGTCTACTAAGGCTGTGAAAGTGATATCAGATTTTATATCAGGAGTTCCTTCGGTATTCTTAGGTACATTGTTAATGATTATTTCATCATTATTCTTTATTGCTGATTTTGATAATATACAAGTATTTATAAATAAGTATGTTCCTAATAATTTTTTAGAAAAAGGAACAAATATAAAACATTATATAAAAAATACATTATTTGTAGTTATTAAGTCATATATATTAATTATGCTGTTTACATTTACTGAATTATCAGTATTGTTCTTTGTGTTTGGAATAGATAATGGTCTGATCATGGCAAGTATTATTGCAGTATTTGATATTATGCCTATTTTAGGAACAGGGGGAATTGTGATTCCATGGGCTTTAATTTCATTTGCAATGGGCAATATGATGAGTGGAATCAAGTTACTTGTGATTTATGGAATAGTATTAGTTGTCAGAAATTATATTGAACCAAAAATTGTTGGGGCCCAATTAGGATTGCATCCTATTATTACTCTTATTTCTATGTTTGTAGGGTTAAGCTTATATGGAATAGTCGGTATGTTTGGTATTCCAATCACAATTTCATATTTATGGCAAAGATATAAAGAAAAAACGCCTTAAGGCGTATTTATTTTTTATGTAAAAATTCATTGACTGCATTATATGCATAATCCCATTCTTTTTCATCTTCAATAGAATATAATTGTTCGTCTTTAAAAATCACAATATGAAGTTCAACTTCATCTTCACTGTAATCTTTTTCATACATAACAATATAATCATGATTATAGATATTGCTGCTAAATGTATATAAGATTTCATAATCTTTTTCAATTCCAGTACTTGAATCAGTGACTTTAATAACTTGTTCTTCCACTATTATATCCTCCTAAGATAAGCCTACATATATCATACCACTTTATACATTATAATAAAATAAAAAGGTTCAATTTTTTAAATTGAACCTTAATTCATTATCCTTTAAAGAAAGTTAAAACTTCAAAGTGAGCAATTGGATGATCACATGCTGGACATCTTTCAGGTGCAGCGTCACCTTCATAGATAAATCCACAGTTATTACATTTCCAGATTACAGTTTCATCTTTTTTAAATACTTTACCAGCTTCTAAATCAGCTAATAATTTTAAATAACGATCTTCATGGAATTTTTCAGCCACTGCAATACTTCTTAAGATTTGAGCGATTTCTGGGAATCCTTCTTCTTCAGCAGTTTTTGCAAATGCAGGATACATATCTGTCCATTCTTCGTTTTCACCTTCAGCTGCAGCTTTTAAGCATTCAGCAGTAGTTCCTAACATGATAGGGAAGTTTCCTTCTACTGGTAATACTTCACCTTTTAAATCAGCATTTAATAATTTCATTAATCTTTTTGCATGTTCTTTTTCTTGATTAGCAGTTTCTTCAAAGATTTTTGAAATTTGTACATATCCTTCTTTTTTAGCAATTGAAGTATAGTAAGTATAACGATTTCTTGCTTGAGATTCTCCAGCAAAAGCGTGTAATAAGTTTAAAGCAGTTTGTGTTCCTTTTAATGATTTCATATAATTCCTTCCTCCTATTAATTATGAATTTTTCTTTTGACAAATAAAGCATTGTCCTTTAAATAGGACATCAGCACTATCAATTTTATGAGATGTTAATTTTTGAATTTCTTTAATATAAGGTTCAATTGTTTCGTATTCAACATCTAAATCAATGATAGATTTACAATCACTACACAACATATGAAGATGGGGTTTAACATTAGCATCAAAGTGAACAACACCATCTCCTACATCTAATCTTAATATTCTGCCTTCATCAGCCATAGCATTAAGATTACGATAAACAGTTCCTAAAGAGATGTTTGGAATCTCTTTTTGTACATTCTGATAAATAATATCCACATTAGGATGACTCTTATCAGCGTATAAAATATTAAATATTGTTTCTCTTTGTTTTGAAAATCTTGGTTTTCTTTTCTCCATCAACTCACCTCCATAAGTAGTAATTATTACTACTTATATTATATATTATTATTTTACTTTGTCAATAGAATATATAAAAAACATAAGATAAAAGAAAATAATCCATGATAAAATCTATGAACAAGTAATTTAGAAAATGAATAGGGTATATCTTCTAAAAGATTGTCTATTTGCATTAATACTGATAATGATGAAAAAGAGAGAAAGAAACAAATAAAAGGATAAACATATATTGAATTGAATTTTATAAGCTGCAATGATCCACTGCTAAATTCTAAGATTCCTTGAAAAAGAAGAGAATAATAGTTATTGTTTATAATTGGGTTTAATGCATAAGATAGAAATTGAAATATAAGCATATATCCTAATATAAATATAAATGTATATAAAGAAGATTTAATACTGTTTTTTAAATGATAGATAAAGTTATGTTTTGGATATATAATGGTTGTAAGGCTATCTTTTAATGAAATAAAAGTATATGAATTTTTGTAAAATAAGGCTTTAATGATACTTGGTGTAATATGACATATATATATTATTAATGCGTTATGATAAGGAAGATTTAAAGATACGAATATAAAACTTAAGGAAGAAAAGGAAGCTATGGATAATAAATGCTGTACTTCTTTTACGTTTATATATCCTAGTTCATAAGATTCTTTTATAAGTTTTGCATTTGTAGGATAACCACAAAAAAATGATACAAAATAAAGTGATGCCATATGTGGTGTTAAATGAAATAGTGGACAAAATATGAATTGTATTATATAACTTAATAAATGGAATAATCCTAAAGATAAGCATAATGATATAAGTATCATAAATGGTAATAATGAAGGTAATAAGTTATTGAATACAATAGATATAATAACAGAAGATAAATGGACTATTTCAAACATATGAAAAAATGAAAATAGTGTTGTAAAAGATACAAGAAATAAAGTGAAATAATAGTTGGCATTTTTCATAATGTCTCCTAGATGTGAGGTGTAATAATGAAAGCAATATTAGTAGGCGTAGATTATGAATCTATGCCATATGATTTAAATATATCGATAGAAGAGTTAAAAGAATTAGCTAAAGCATGTTTTATAGAAGTTAAAGATGTTGTTATTCAAAAATTATCTTCTATCTCTCCTAAATATTATATTGGGAGTGGGAAAGTTTTAGAACTTAAAGAAATGTTAGAAGAGGGTGATATTGTTATTTTTAATGAAGAATTAACACCATTACAAATGAAAAATCTAACAGATGTTTTAGAGACAGAAGTTACAGATCGAAGTGATCTGATATTAAGAATATTTGAATCCCGTGCAAAAACAAAAGAAGCAAAATTACAGGTAGATATCGCAAGAAATCAATATCTGTTACCTCGTCTTGCAGGAATGAAAGAAGAACTATATTCTCAACAAGGTGGTTCTGGTTTTAGAGGGAGCGGAGAAAAGCAGATTGAGTTAGATAGACGTATTATTCATAGACAATTAGTTCAATCTAGAAGAGAATTAGAAGCAATTGTAAAACAAAGACAGACTCAAAGACAGTTAAGAAAAAGAAATCAGCAAAAAGTAGTTTGTTTAGTAGGATATACAAATAGTGGAAAATCATCATTATTAAATTATTTTACGAATAAAAAAGTTTTTCAGGAAGATATGCTGTTTGCATCACTACAAACAGCTTCAAGACAAGTTAAGTTAAAAAATCATCATAATATAGTTATGTCGGATACTGTAGGTTTTATTAATCAGCTTCCCCATCATTTAGTTCAGGCATTTCGTTCTACATTAGAAGAAGTTAAAGAAGCAGATTTATTATTACATGTTATTGATTCATCAAGTGAATATGCAACAGTACAGATTCAGACAACATTAGAAGTATTAGATGCATTAGGAGTTAAAGATACACCTATGATTTTTGTTTATAATAAGATAGATAAAGAACGTTATGCTTTTTTACAGCCGGAAAAACCTTATGTTTATATTTCTGTAAAAGAAGAAATTAATCTAGATGAATTAGAAGATATGATTGTAGATGTTTTATTTAAAGATTTAGAGTCAGTTGAGTTATATATTCCTTATAGTGATGGACATGTTTATAGTGAATTAAAACAATATTATGAAATGTTAGATGAACAATATTTAGAAAATGGTATTTATTTATCTTTATTTATGAGTTTGAAGGATAAATATAAATTTAAAAAATATATTTATAGAAGAGTAAATTAATTTAATTGAGTATTTATATTGTGATAAAATAAATATGAGGTGATGGTATGGAAAAAAGAATATTTGTTGTATCAGATCTTCATGGGCAGTTTGTTATGCTGCAATTATTATTGGATAAGATTCAATTTAGTGATAATGATGAATTGTATATATTAGGAGATATTATGGATAGAGGACCTAATAGTATAGGAATTTATTATTTCTTAAAAGAAATGGATAATATTCATCTGATTAAAGGGAATCATGAAATGATGATGTATGATTCTATGAAAGCAGCATTAAAATATAATGACTTAGATTCAGTTCGTTCGAATCCTTATCGTTTATGGAAACAAAATGGTGGAAATAAGACAGTAGATAGTATTAGAGAATATTTACAGAAAGATTATTCTTCTTATAGTGAATATTTTGATAATAAGCAGACTTTTATTAAAGAGTTATTAGAATTTATAGAAGGGCTACCTCAATATGTTGAAATAGATATGAATAATAAACATTATGTACTTGTTCATGCAGGGGTGGATCCAGAAGTTCCTTTAGAAGAAAATGATCCTGAAATTATGGCATGGATTAGAGATTATTTCTATTATAATGAAGCAAATCCTGATTTTACTTATATATTTGGACATACGCCTTGTTGTTTTTTGAATTTTGATATGTCTATGAATATATGGAGAGATCCTGATTATCATAATAAGATTGGGATAGATGGTGGTCTGGCTATGGGGTTAAAAAAAGGACAATTGAATTGTTTATGTTTAAACAATGAAGAAGAAATAATCGTTAATGAAGAAGATTTAAAAAGATATTTAAAATAGCGTCAATTATAAATTGACGCTATTTTTGTGCTTTTATTTTTGCATAAGTTTTATAATATTAATTTCATTTTTAGCACCAAGTTTGTATGGGAATGAAGAAGGCCCAGATATTCCGTTAGAAACAATTAAAGTAGATTGCCCTGAAATATATGTTCCGTGATTAAAAGTTTTTGCTCCTTCATTTTTATAGACTGACCCAATAAATGGCATACGGATAATACCTCCATAACTATGGCCGGATAATTGTAAGTCTGTTTTATTGACCAATAGATTGAATGTGTCAGGTTTATGTGCTAAAGCTAAATTAAATGTTTTTTCTGATAATTTAAAATCTTTGATGTTTGAGTTTTCATCTGCTACAAGTAGGTTGATTGAAGTGCCGTTGATATATAGAGGTCTTACACCTTCTTTTAATACTTCGAAGCCACCTTCATTAAATATAGATGTCACTTTAATTTCGTTTAAAGTGTCTTTTTCTCCTAATATTGCAAACTTCCCATATTTACAATCTATACTCTTTAACAGCTTAGAAACTTCTTCGCTATTAAATATATTTCCTTCGTATAAATCTCCACCAAAGAATACTAAATCAACAGGATATTCATTAAATTCATTAATAATAGATTCAAATCTTTTATATGATTTTTCATCCGTTAAATTAATATCACTAATAAAGGCGATTTTTGTGCCATTTACTGCAGATTTGATTTTAGCATTTATATACTCAGATTCATTGATAGAATAAGCTTTTGGTGAATGAAGGAAGAATATTCCTAAAAACAATAGAACTAAAAGAATAGTGATAATAATAAGAATCTTTTTTAGTTTATTTCTTGTCATACTTTTTTATTCATAATAACAGGGATAATCATTGGGTTTCTTTTTGTTTTCTGATAGAAATAAGGTCCTAATGTATCTCTGATTGTATTTTTGATTTCACCAAAAGTTGTTTTTCTTTGTAGTAATTTTGTTAATTGTTCACCAACAAGCATTTCTGCTTCTCTGATCATTTCAGTACTGTCTTTCATATAAACAAATCCTCTAGACATAATAATAGGTTTGTTTAATAGGCATCCCTGATGAGAATCCATAGAAATAAGAACTGATACCATTCCATCTTCACTTAAAATCTGACGGTCTCTTAATACTGCTGTAGATAAACCTGTAATATCATTTCCGTCTACATAAATATCATCAACATGAATTCTATGTCCTTGTCTTGCTTCTCCATCTCTAAGTAAGATTGTATCCCCATTAGATAATACAAAAGCATTTCCTTTTTCTAAACCAACTTCTTCTAATAATTTAGCATGGATCTTTAACATACGGTATTCACCATGAACTGGGAAGAAATATTTTGGTTTTGTTAGAAGTAACATTAATTTTTGTTCTTCTTGTGAGGCATGTCCTGAAGTATGTAAGTTATTAATAACTTCATTTGTTAGAACTCTTGCACCTGCACGATATAATTTGTTAATAACTTTATTTACGCTTGAAGCATTTCCGGGGATAGGATTAGATGAGAATAATACTGTATCACCTGGTTTGATAGAAATATGTCTATGTGTTCCATTGGCGATTCTGCTAAGCGCAGCTAAAGCTTCTCCTTGACTTCCTGTACATAAAATTAGAATTTCATTATCAGGTAATCGTTTTGCTTCATCATTTTTGATAAAGAATCTATCAGGACATTTAATGTATCCTAATTTTCTAGAAACTTGGATATTGTTTTCCATTGAACGTCCAAATACTAATATTTTTCTATTGAATTTAACAGCAGCATCGATAATTTGCTGAACACGATGTACGTTTGAAGCAAAAGTTGCAACAATTAAACGTCCTTCTGTTTTTCTAAATTCTTCTTGCACACTATATGAAACTTGTTTTTCACTAATAGAGAAATTTGGAACTTCAGCATTTGTAGAATCACTCATTAATAAAGTGACACCTGTTTCACCTAAAAATGACATAACCTGATAATCAGCTGCATCTCCTACTGGTGTTAAGTCAAACTTAAAGTCACCTGTAGATACAATTCTTCCATTAGGTGTATTAACTATAATACCTAATGATTCAGGTATGGAGTGATTTGTTCTAAAGAATCCAATATTAAAATGTTGAGTCATTATCTGTGATAAATGATCGATTTCTATTATCTTAGTTTCGTTTGTTAAACGTTTTTCTTCTAATTTTCTATAAATCATTGCACTTGCTAGTGGAGATGCATAAATAAATGGAATAGGAACAACCTGTAATAGGAAAGGAATTCCTCCAATATGATCTTCATGCCCGTGTGTAATTAATAATCCTTTGATTTTTTTAGAATTTCTTTTTAAATAAGTATAATCAGGAATTACATAATCGATTCCTGGTAATCCTTCTTCAGCAAATTTAACCCCTGCATCAATAATGACAATTTCATTGTCATGTTCGATGCAGTACATGTTTTTTCCTACTTCGTTTAATCCTCCTAAAGCAAATACCTTAGTATCTATAAATTCAGGTTTTGTTTCTTTGTGAGGATAATAGCTTTTTTTGTGTTTATTATATTTTTTATTATTGTATGATTGATTATATCTTCTATCTCCCATTTTTTCACCTTTCTTTCATTATTTATATGTTTTATTATTATTTATTATGTCTTGATTTAATAGATAAAATACAACAATGAATTATTTATCGAAGTCATTATAACATAATTTAGAAATAAATATATAAAAAATAAATGATAGAGATATTTTTGTGCTTTAATAAAGTCTTGACTTCATTTGGTATTATAATTATTTTATAGATATATGGAGGTGAATGTTATGGAAGAGATTTTAAATAAAATTGTTGAAAAATATTCTTTATTTGGTTCTGCTTTATTAGATGCTTTATTAGTGCTTTTAGCAGGTTTGTATTTGATTAGATTGTTTATAAGGATATTAGAAAAAATGTTACAAAGATCAAATGTTGATCAAATAGTCATAAATTTCTTAAAGCCTATTATAAATATAGGGTTAAAAATAATATTGTTTATTACATTTTTATCAATACTTGGGGTTCCTGTTACATCGTTTGTAGCAGTCTTAACAACAGCAGGTGCTGCAATAGTGTTAGGTTTACAAGATTCTATGAAGGGAATTGTATCAGGGATGACTATTTTGTTTGCTAAACCATTTGTAAAAGGTGATCTGATTGAAATTAATGGATTCATAGGAAAGATAGAAGAAATTCAAATGCTATATACAATATTGAAGACACCTGATAATAAAATGGTTGTAATCCCAAATAATGAGTTAGCGTCAAATACATTTGTCAACTATTCTCATGAAGAATTAAGAAGAGTGGATATGATGGTTGATGTTCATTACAATAGTGATATCGAATTAGCTAAAGAAGTTATATTAAATACAATTAAAGAACATCCGTTTTCTTTACTAGAGCCAGAACCTTATATTAGAGTGTCACAATATAAGGAAAGTGCTATCTCATTGAACGTAAGAGTATGGACAAAAACTGAAAATTATTATGCTTTAAAAGATGATTTAACTGAAATAATTAAGAAAAAATTGGATTCAAATCACATTTTTATGCCATATAATCAGTTAGAAATTCATGTACATAACAATTAAATTGTTTTTATTTTAATACAATATACACAAAAAATATCGAAAAAACTAAGAGAATTTAGAAAATATACAAAATTGTTTATATTCTTTATAAAAATAAACAATTTTTTCGAGAAAAGGCTTGAATTGAATACAATCTTGGTGTATTATGTAGTAGTAACTAAAAAACAATTTTTAGGGAAAGAGGAGGAAATAACTATGAAACTTAAAAAATTATTAGTAAGTTTATTAGCTGTTTCTATGTTAGCTGGGTGTGGGGGAAACACTAAAGCTGATGGAGAAATCACTGTAAACTTAGGTTCTGAACCACCTGAAATGTTAACTTTCTTAACAACAGATAGTACTTCAGGAAACGTATTAAGACACGTGGTAGAAACTTTAATTAACTTAGACGAAAACAACAAAGCTGTACCAGGTGTTGCAAAAGAAGTTCCAACTAAAGAAAATGGTGGAATTTCAGAAGATGGAAAAACAATCGTATTCAACTTAAACCCAAATGCAAAATGGTCTAACGGTGAACCAGTAACTGCTCAAGACTTCGAATTTGCTTGGGATCAATTATTCAAATTATCTAACGGTGGTCAATACGCATCTACTTGGGCACCATTAATTGAAGGAGCTTCTGAAATCTTAGCTTGTAAAGATGATGCTTCTTATGAAGCTGCTTTAGCAAACAAAGGATGGTCTGCTTCTGAAGATGGTTTAACATTTACTGTTAAATTAACAGGTCCTTATTCTTATTTCGTAAACTTAATGGCATTCTATTCATTCGCACCAGTTAACGAAAAAGCTTATACAGCTGGTGGTGGATTAGATAAATATGGAAATGACGTTGAAGGTTACTTAATGAATGGTCCTTTCGTTATTGAATCATGGGAACATGAATCTAACTTAGTATTAGTTAAAAATGAAAATTACTGGAACAAAGATGCAATCAAATTAAACAAAATTACAATGGAAATGATTAAAGATTCAAATACAGCTATGAACGTATTTGATGATGGAACTTGTGATATGATCGGTTTATCAGGAGATTATATCCAATCTTATAAAGATAACGGTGTAGAAGTTAAAGAATATGTAGATGGTTCTGTATGGTACTTCGAATTCAATACTTCTTTACCAGGATTAAACAACGCTAAAGTACGTAAAGCTTTAACTTATGGTTATGACGTACCACAATTCGTTGAAAAATTAATCAAAAACGGATCTTCTGATGCTAAAACATTCACTGCTCCTTCTGTAAGAAATGGTGAATTCTCTAAATCATTAGGTGATTTATATAACCGTACTTATGATGATGCTCAATGGGCAGCAGCTAAAGCATTATTAGAAGAAGGATTAAAAGAAGAAGGTTTAACAATTGATGAATTCTCATTAACTATCTTAGGAGACGTTAGTGATACTGCTAAGAAAAACTATGAATACTTCCAAGCTCAATGGCAAGAACATTTAGGAATCAAAGTTGAAATTCAACAAGTTGAATTCCAAGACAGATTAAACAAAATGTCTGCTAAAGACTTCGGTGTAGTATTCGCTGGTTGGTCAGCTGACTACGATGATCCAATGTCTTACTTAGACTTATGGGTAACTGATGGTGGAAACAACCACACATCTTGGTCAAATGCTGAATATGATGAATGTATCGCAAAAGCTTTAGTTGAAGCTGATGCAGCTAAACGTGATGCATACTTAACTCGCGCTGAAGAAATCATCGCTGAAGAATTCCCTGTTGGTGTTATCTATCATAGAAATAGATCATACGTATGCAGCGATAGATTACAAGGTGTTGTAAGAAACGCATTCTCTGATATCGACTTAAACGGTGCTTACACTAAATAATTAGTTGATTGAGATATAAAAACTAAAAATCCATCTTAAAAAGCGTGGGGCCGCGATGATGGCAAGGCCCCACGTTTATTATGCTTTATGGACAAATAAAAAAAAGGAGTGAAAACAATGAACAAAGGGATGTTAAATTACTTATTGAAACGTGTTCTTTATTCGTTAGGAACATTGTTAATCTTAATCTGTTTAACATACATTATGATGCATGCTGCTCCTGGGAGCCCATTCGCTAGTGATAAAGGGATTACTCCAGAAATGTTAGCAGCATTAAATGCAAAATATGGTATTGACAAACCTATTGTTGAGCAAATTTTCATCTTCATCACAAATGCGTTACGTGGTGACTTTGGAAGTTCGATCAAATATGGTAGGGATGTAGCTACAATTCTTGGTTCTTCATTTATGTATTCAGCAGAACTAGGTATTAGAGCTATGGCAATTGCAGTTGTAGGTGGTATCACTATTGGTTCAGTAGCTGCAATTAATCGTGGAAAAAAATTAGACTCATTAGCAATGGGAATTGCAGTATTAGGGGTATCTGTACCAAGTTTCGTATTTGCCACTTTATTACAATTCGTATTCTTAAAAATTAATAAAGCTACTGGTTTAGGTCTTCCTTTAGTAGGATGGAACACTGAGTTAGCAAAAATTGCACCAGCATTTGCGTTATCTTTAGGGCCACTTGCTACAATTTCCCGTTTAACTAGAACTAGTATGTTAGATGTATTAAGTTCAGATTATATTAAAACAGCAAAAGCAAAAGGTTTATCTAATAGAATGATTATCTGGCGTCATGCTTTAAGAAATGCTATTATGCCAGTATTAACAGTATTAGGTCCACAAATCGCTTCAATCTTAACAGGTTCTTTCGTTATTGAAAAAATCTTTAATATTGCAGGTATGGGACAATATTTCGTAATCTCTATCGGTATCAGAGATTATCCATTGATTATTGGAACAACAGTATTCTTTGCAATTTTCTTAATTGTAATGATTTTAGTTGTAGATATTTTATACGGTGTAGTTGATCCTCGTATTAACATTGCCGGGAAAAAGGGGTAGGTAAAGATGAATAATGAATTAAATAATGAATTATATACTCCAGAAACATCTTTTGCTGCTTCTGAATTTGAATGGATCGGTCAAGACGTTTCTAAAAGTGAAGAAATTACAAGACCTTCAACTTCATTCTGGCAAGATGCTTGGGGTAGAATTAAAAGAGATAAAATTGCTTTATCATTAGTAATTATCTTATCTTTTATTATTTTATGTTCTATTTTTGTTCCTATGTTAATGCCTTATGGCTTTGATGAACAGCATATGCAACATATCAATGCTCGTTTATTCTTTAATGGAGACGGATGTTTCCACTTACTTGGAACAGATGGTTTAGGACGTGACACACTTGTTCGTGTATGGTCAGGTGGTCGTATTTCTATGATTATCGCATTCGCAACAGTTTCTATTAACGTTGTTGTTGGATGTATTTATGGTGGTTTCGCTGGTTATATGGGTGGAACTGTTGATAATATTATGATGCGTATTGTTGAAATCTTAGTAGGTATTCCATATATGTTAATCGTAATCTTATTAATGGTTATCATGAAACCAGGTATTCCAACAATTATTTTAGCGATGGCTTCTACTGGATGGACTGGTATGGCACGTATGGTTCGTGGTGAAGTTTTACGTTTAAAAGAACAAGAATTCGTTATTGCTGCAAAAGCAATGGGGGGAAGTGCTTCAAGAATTTTATTAAAACACTTATTCCCTAACGTTTTATCAATTATTATTGTTAACTTAACATTATCAATTCCAAGTGCAATCTTCTCTGAAGCATTCTTATCTTATATCGGGTTAGGTGTATTACCACCTATCGCTTCATGGGGTTCATTATGTAACGAAGCTCAAGGATTATTTAAATTATATCCTGAACAATTATTCGTTCCAGCAATTTGTATTTCAGTTACAATGTTAAGCTTTAACTTATTAGGGGACAAATTAAGAGATGCATTCGACCCTAAATTAAGGAGGTAATTAGTGTGTCAAGAGTATTAGATATAAAAGACTTATATGTGTCTTTTGACACATATGCAGGTGAAGTTCAAGCAGTACGTGGTGTTACTTATCATGTAGATGAAGGTGAAGTATTAGCTGTAGTAGGTGAATCTGGTTGTGGTAAATCAGTTACAGCTCAAACTATCATGAAATTAAATCCAATGCCACCTGCAAGAATTAAATCAGGTGAATTAACATTAGATGGTATTGATATTATTGCCACTAGTGAAGAAGATATGCAAAAGATCAGAGGAAAAGATGTTGCAATGATTTTCCAAGATCCTATGACATGTTTAAATCCAACTATGCCAGTTGGTAAACAAATCGTTGAAGCAATTCAACACCATCAAAAATTATCAAAAGAAGAAGCTCAAGCTAAAGCAATTGAAATGTTAAAGAAAGTACAAATTCCAAATGCTGAAGAAAGAGCAAAACAATATCCTCACCAATTCTCAGGTGGGATGAGACAACGTGCTATGATTGCGATGGCATTATCTTGTAATCCAAAATTATTAATTGCGGATGAACCAACAACTGCCTTAGACGTAACAATCCAAGCACAAATCGTTGATTTATTAGAAGAAATCAGAAAAGATATGAATACTGCTATTGTATTAATTACTCACGACTTAGGAGTAGTTGCTTCATTAGCTGATAGAATCGCAGTTATGTATGCTGGTAAAGTAGTAGAAAGTGGTACTGCTAAAGACATCTTCTACAATGCTGGACATCCATATACAACTGCATTATTAAACAGTTTACCAAAACATGATACAACTAAAGAAGATACATTAACTTCAATTCCAGGTACACCACCTGACTTATTAAATCCACCGGTAGGTTGTCCTTTCGCAGCTCGTTGTGAAAAATGTATGAAAATTTGTCAAACAAAACAACCACCAGTATTTACTATGAATGATGGACATGAAGCTTCTTGCTGGTTATTACACAAAGATTGTCCAAAAGGAGGAGACAAATAATGGAAGATAAAGTACTTGTTTCTTTAAATAATGTTTCAAAACACTTTAATGTAAGTGGTGGAGTTTTAAAAGCTGTAAGTAATGTATCATTAGATATTAAAAAAGGTGAAACTGTAGGTTTAGTAGGAGAATCTGGATGTGGGAAATCTACATTAGGAAGAGTTGTAATGGGAATTTACGAACCTACTAAAGGAGAAGTTTTATTCGACGGTAAAGTTGTTAAAACAAGAAAAAATAAAGATCGTATTGAGTATGCAAAACATGCTCAAATGATTTTCCAAGATCCTTATGCATCATTAAATCCACGTATGACTGTTGGAGATATCATTGCAGAAGGTATGGAAATTCATGGTTTATATGATGCTGAAGGTAGAAAACAACGTGTTGGTGAATTATTAGAAATCGTTGGTTTAAATAAAGAATTTGCGAACAGATTCCCTCACGAATTCTCAGGTGGTCAAAGACAAAGAATTGGTATTGCTAGAGCTTTAGCAATTGAACCAGAATTCTTAGTATGTGACGAACCAATCTCAGCATTAGACGTTTCAATTCAATCACAAGTTATCAACTTATTAATTGATTTACAAAAGAAATTAGGTTTAACATATTTATTCATTGCCCACGACTTAGATATCGTAAAATATATCTCTGATCGTATTGCCGTAATGTATTTAGGACACTTAGTTGAATTAGGTACAAGTGATGAAGTTTACCATAAAGCTTTACATCCATATAGTCAGGCTTTATTATCAGCTGTACCAATTCCAGATCCTGATTTAGAAAAAGAAAAGAAACGTATTATTTTACAAGGTGACGTACCAAGTCCGATTAACTTACCTAAAGGTTGTCCATTCGCTGGTAGATGTATGCATGTATGTGACAGATGCCATGAAGAAAAACCTGAATTAAGAGAAGTTCAACCAGGACATTTCGTTGCATGTCATAATGTTTAATATTTTTAAACAATATAAAGGGTTAAGAAAAGAGTTATACGTCTTGTTTTATGGGCGTATTGTCACTAGCCTTGGGGCTATGATACAACCTCTTCTTACATTAATATTATCTAGTAAGCTGCATTTCGATGCAGCTTCTATTGCTTTATTGCTTCTTTTTTTTAGTATTGCTGCTTTGCCAGCAACTTATTTATCAGGATATCTTGCTGATCGTATTAATAAAAGAAATCTTATTATTATATTTGATTGTATTACTGTAGTAAGTTATATTGCGTGTGGTTTTATACCACTAGGAACTATGAGTATTGTTCTTATATTTATAGGAAGTCTTTTTGCAATAATGGAAGGACCTATATATGATGCACTTGTTGCAGACTTAAGTGATGATAATTCTAGAGAAAAAGCATACAGTTTAAACTATTTAGGAATGAATTTAGGATTTGTTCTTGCTCCTAGTATTGGGGGATTACTTTTTGAAAATTATCTTCATATCGCATTTATTATAAGTGGAGTATGCACATTTATATCTACAATATTTATTTATCTGATGATTAAAGATGTAAGTCGTAGTGTGAGTACATCTAATGTTTATGAAAATGAAAGCAATGAATCAGTATTTTCTTTTTTAAAAAACAGAAAAATTATAGCCTATTTTATTATATGTAATACATTAGTGAACATCATTTATGGACAAAGTCATTTCCTTTTACCATTAAATTTAGAGAAAGTGCATGGAAGTGAATTAGGTGCATTGTTGTATGGTACATTAAATAGTGTGAATGCATTAATAGTAACTATAGGAACTCCTATACTTACACTTATGTCTCATTCTATAAAAGATATCTCCAAAATATTTGTGGGGTTAATACTTATTGTTGTTTCATATTTATTTTTTACTCAAGAATATGGAATAATTAGTTTCTATTATATGAGTATGTTTGTATTTACTTTAGGTGAAATATTTAGTTCTTTAGGGACACATCCTTATCTTACAAGAAGAATACCTGCAAGTATGAGGGGAAGAATATCTGGATTATATAGAGTATTCTCATCTTTATGCGTTGCATTGTCGCAAAATGTAGCAGGTTATTTTATTGATAATTATACAATGACATTAGTCTGGAAATTGACAATTGTAGTAGGAATAATAGGTTTAGTACTATTGATATTATTAAAACAAAAAGATAAAAAAGAATATCCTTTATTATATAAATAAAGGATATTCTTTTTATATATAAATAATTACACCTAATAGTGCAGATAGTAAAATGAGGTGTATCGCATTCATTTTATTTTTAAATACAAACTTACAGATTATTAATATTACTGTTAAAATAATATTTCTATAATCTAAAGAATATGATGAAAAACAATGATTTATACACATATAAAGACCAGTTGCAATTATGATCCCAATAATGCATGGTTTTAATCCTTGTATTATTTGATTAAAATATTTATTTTTCATAATTTTATTCATTGATATAGATATGAATAAAATAACAATAAATGAAGGAAGTACAACACATAAAGTTGCTATAATTGCTCCTAGCATACCACCTAATGTATTACCAATATAAGTTGCAAGGTTAACCATAATAGGACCAGGAGTACTTTCACTAATTGCTATCATATAAGCTAATGTGGATTCATCTAACCATTGATTTGATAAAACAATATCTCTAATTAATGGAATTGCACCATATGCACCACCAAAAGAAAATAATCCAACTTTTAAAAATCCTATCATTAATTCTAAATAAATCATACAACCCCTCCTTTATAAAAAAGAGAGAATATTGCAGCAGCAATTAATAAAGTAATACTTGAAACAGGTAATGAAAAAATAAGAATAAATAACATCATTATAAATGCAATAGAGCATATAAATTTTGATTTTTTTGTTTTCTTCATTTTTTTATACATTTTAATTCCAGCATCTAATATTAATATACCTACACCTATCTTAATACCTAAAAAAGCAGAATTAACAATTTTATAATCAAGAAGGTGATTAAAAAATAATGAAATAAGATAGATAATAATAAAAGATGGTAAAACAATACCAAGTGTAGAAATAATAGCACCTAATAATCCTGCTTTTTTGTATCCCACAAAAGTAGCAGCATTAATAGCGATAGGACCAGGAGTTGATTCAGCAATCACACTTAAAGTAGACATAGTATCATCATCAATCCAATGTTTATTTTCAACACACTCACTATGAATAAGTGATATCATGGCATATCCACCTCCAAAAGTAAATAAGCCAATTTTTGCAAAAGTTAAAAATAAATCTAATAATATATTCATAAAATCACCGATATAATTATAACATATGCATAAAAAAAAGATAGACTTGCGTCTATCTTATGCATTTAATAAGAATACTTTATAAGCTTGATAGGCTTCATAAAGATCTACTTTTGAAATAACTTCACAAGGTGAGTGCATATTTAATACTGGAACACCAGCATCAATAACATCCATACCACAATTTGCTAAGATGTAGGCAATAGTACCTCCACCACCTTGATCAACTTTACCTAATTCTGAAGTTTGGAAATGAATTCCTGCATCATCCATAATTTTTCTAAGTCTAGCAACAAATTCAGGATTTGCATCGTTACATCCACCTTTACCTCTTGCTCCAGTATATTTAATAAAGACAACACCATTACCCATTAATGATGTATTACGTGGAGAATCAACTTCTTTATATAAAGGATCACTTGCAGCACTTACATCACTTGATAACATCATAGAACGAGTTAATGCACGTTTTAATGATAAGTATGATGTATCACCACATAAATGTAATAATTCAGCAACAGTATTTTCAAAGAATAAAGATTGAGCTCCAGTAGCACCCATACTTCCAACTTCTTCTTTATCTACTAAAATAGAACATGAAGTATATTCAGGAATAGTATCGATATCTAAAATAGCCATTAATGATGCATAAGCACAAACTCTATCATCATGACCATAACCCATAACCATACTTCTATCTAAACCATAATCTCTTGCTTCACCAGCAGGAACAATTTCAATTTCAGCACTTAAGAAATCTTCTTCTTCAATATCATATTTATCTTTTAATAATTTTAAGATATTTGCTTTTACAGCATCTTTTTCTTCATCTTTTAATGGAATACTTCCAATAGTTAAATCAAGATTTTCACCTTCAATAGCTTTAGCAGTAGGTTTTTCCATTTGATGTGCAGCTAAGTGTGGTAATAAATCAGTAATACCGAATACAGGATCATTTGCATCATCCCCAATAACAATATTAACAGATGTACCATCTTTTTTGCATACAATACCATGGATAGCTAAAGGAATAGTAACCCATTGATATTTTTTAATACCACCATAATAATGAGTATCCATCATTGCAAAACCATTTGATTCATAAACTGGATTAGGTTTTAAATCTAATCTTGGTGAATCAATATGTGCACCTAAAATTCTTAATCCTTCAGATAATGGTTTTTCTCCAATAACAAATAAAACAATATTTTTATTCATATTTAAAGCATAAACTTTATCTCCAGGTTTTAAAGAATCAAATTCATTGATATCTTTAAATCCTTTTTCTTTTGCTAATAAAACTGATTCATTAACACATGCTCTTTCAGTTTTACCAACACTAATAAAATGTTTATAACCTTCACCAAAATCCATTACATCTTTATAACCATTTTCTTCATATTTTTCCCAAGTATTTTTAGCAAACATAATTAACTAACCTCCTTATTTATTTAATTCAATAATTTTTAATAAAACTTCTACTTGTTTTTCCATCATTGTTACAGAAACAAATTCAAAAGGACCATGGAAATTAAAACCACCTGTACCTAAGTTAGGACATGGTAAACCTTCATAAGTTAATCTAGCACCATCTGTTCCTCCTCTAATAGGTACAGCTTCAGGTTTAAGTCCACATTCTTTCATTGCTAACATTGCATTATCAACGATATACATATGTTCTAAAATGTGTTCTTTCATATTTAAGTAACTTTCTTGAATAGTTACATTAACCATATGATATCCATATTTTTTATTTAAATAATCTTGAATATCAATGAAATCCTGACATTGTTTTTTAGCTTTTGATAAATCATGATTTCTAATAATATAATCCATTACAGTATATTCACAGCTTCCATGAATATCATGTAAATGATTAAATCCTTCATATCCTTCAGTATGTTCAGGTCTCATATGTTGTGGTAACATACGATCAAATTCCTGAGAAATATGAACAGAGTTAATCATAGCGTCTTTTGCACTTCCAGGATGGATGCTTTTTCCTGTAATTTCAACTTTTGCACTAAATGCATTAAAGTTTTCATATTCAATTTCAGAAACATCCCCACCATCAATAGTATAAGCATAATCTGCATTGAAATATTCAACATCAAAGTTATCAGTACCTCTTCCTACTTCTTCATCAGGTGTAAAAGCAATTTTAATATCATTATGTTTAATTTCTGGATGATTAATAATATATTCAGCCATTTGCATAATAATCGCAACACCTGCTTTATCATCAGCACCTAATAAAGTTGTTCCATCTGTTGTAATAAGATGATGACCTTTTAAAGAATTTAAAACTTTAAATTCTTTAGGATCTAAATATAATTCTTTTTCTTTATTTAATTCAATAATATTACCGTCATATTCTTCAATGATATTTGGTTTAATATCTTTACCTAATGCATCAGGTGAAGTATCCATATGGGCAATAAATCCAATAACACTGCCTTTATGATCATTGTTAGAAGGAATACATCCATAAACAACACAATGTTCACTTACTTTTACATCACTGATACCAATAGTTTTCATTTCTTCTTCTAAGTATCTTGCAAGTTCAAACTGTTTCATAGATGAAGGAGCAGTTTGACTATGTGGATCTGATTGAGTATCAAAACTTACATATTTTAAAAATCTATCTTGTATATTCATTTTATTACCTCACTTTCATCTTTTATTATTATACATGGAATTTATAAATTAATCTATGTTATAATAATGAAAAAGTGAAGAAATGAGGATGAAATTTATGAATAATACAATTAAGGAGTTATTTAATAGAAAATCAGTAAGAGCATTCAGTGATGAACCTATTAGCGAAGAAGAAAAAAGATTGATTTTAGAATCTGCACTTCAGGCACCAACTGCAGGGAATATGGCATTATATTCAATTATTGATGTACAAGATCAGGAATTAAAAGATAAATTAGCAGTGCTATGTGATCATCAGCCATTTATCGCAAAAGCACCATTGGTATTGATCTTTACAATTGATTATCAGAAATGGTATGACATTATAAATGTATATTGTGAAGGTATAGATCATTTAGAAGAATCAGACATGTTATTAAGTGCACAGGATTGTCTTATCGCAGCACAAAATACAGTTGTAGCTGCTGAGTCTATGGGAATTGGTTCATGTTATATTGGGGATATAATGGAAAACTATGAAACAAATAGAGAATTATTTAATCTTCCACATTATGTATTACCATTTGCAATGGTTGTTTTTGGAAGACCAACACAACAACAAAAAGAAAGAAATAAACCAAAGAGATTTGAATTAGAAGATATTGTTCATGTCAATGCATATCATCAAAAAAATAAAGAAGAAACAATTGAAATGTTTGAAAAACAGACTAATAAAAAAGGTGAAGAACTTGAAAAATATATTCAGGCATTTGCAAAAAGAAAATTCTATACTGAGTTCAGATATGAAATGAATAGATCATGTCGTGCTATGGTAAAGAATTGGTTAAGAAAAGACAAATAAATTGAAAAAATTGTCAAAATATAGTAATATAAGCAAGTGTAAAGGGAGTAGCAACATACATTTGTATGTTTACAAGGTCGTCAGTACGATATCTGTGATATCCGGTTTTGTGAGTTAATAGCGAGACTTTACTGTATTATTTTTATAATGCAGTATTGTTTCGCTTTTTTTGTTTTGTTGCTTTAAAGGAGGGTATAATGAAAGAATTATTTTTAGCACTAGGATTACTAGTTATTGGATTTGTGATGTTAGTTAAAGGAGCAGACTGGTTTGTAGAAGGTGCAGCAGGAATTGCGACAAAATTTAAGATTCCACAATTAGTCATTGGTCTGACTATTGTAGCTATGGGTACAAGTGCACCAGAAGCAGCTGTAAGTATATCAGCTGCATTAAAAGGAAATGCAGCTATTACTATTGGAAATGTAGTAGGAAGCAATATATTAAATATTCTGATTATTTTAGGGTTATCTTCATTGTTTACTGTATTAAAAGTAGCTAAATCAACAGTGAAATTAGAAATTCCATTTATGTGTGCAATAACTATTTTGTTATTTGTATTAGGAATTGATGGATCTATTTCATTTGTTGATGGAATTATTTTATGGTTAATGTTTATTGGATTCTTAATCTATTTATTGAATATGGCAAGAAAGAATCCAGTCGAAGAAGAGGTAGAAGATATATCTATTGTTAAAGCATTAGTATTAACAGTTGTAGGGTTAGTTCTTATTATTTTAGGTAGTGATTTTGCAGTTGATGGGGCAACATCACTTGCTAGAATTTTAGGATTAAGTGAAAGATTTATTGGTCTAACAATTGTTGCATTAGGGACATCTTTACCTGAATTGTTTACTTCAGTTTCAGCTGCAAGAAAAGGAAATGCTGATATTGCGATAGGGAATATTGTAGGAAGTAATATTTTTAATATTTTATTTGTTATTGGGACATCATCTTTAATTATTAGTGTTCCATTTGCAAGTGGATTCTTTATTGATACTTTTGTTGCACTTATTTCAGGTGTGATTTTATGGATCTGTGTAAGAAAATATGAATTAAATAAATATCATGGGTTATTCATGTTAGCATGTTATGTTGCTTATTTTATCTATTTAAGTTTTATTTAAAAGCGTCTTGTAAGACGCTTTTTTTGATACTTATTTGAGATTTATAAATATAAATCTATGATAAAGTAGTATAGGGTGATGGAATGCAATATATTTTATTTGTTATTGGAAGTATATTTGGGAGCTTTATATGTGCTTATGCATATCGTTTTATAAATCAAGAATCAATAGTTAAAGGAAGAAGTCATTGTGAGCATTGTGGAAAAATACTGAATTGGTATGAACTTATTCCTATATTCAGTTATATTCTGTTAAAGGGAAAATGTAGCAGCTGTCATCATAAGATTAGATTTATGCATGTCACTATAGAACTATTAGGAGGATGTATATGTGTTTTTGCCTATGCAAAATATCATTTTAGTATTTCTATGGCTATAATTTTGTATATATGTTTTGTTTTATTATTTATAGGTCTTGTTGATTATTATACGATGGATGTTTATTTATTCCATCTGATGTGGTTGCTGATTGGGATTTTGATGTATTTATATATATATCCTATTCCTTTGTTAAAAACAATTCATTATCTGTTTTATTTATCAGTTCCACTTTTTATAGTGAATGTTCTTTTTAAGCCATGTTTTGGGGAAGGGGATCTGTATCTTATATCTTTGTTAGGATTACTGATTAAAGAGAAAACAATATATATGATGATGAATGCAATGATGATAGCAAGCTGTCATATATTCATTTATAGAAGAAATAAAAAAGAAATGATTCCTTTTGTACCTTATATTGTCGCTTCACTCTATTTGATTCTCTTATTTTAGTGTGGTAAAATACATAGGAAATGAGGTGTAAAAATGGAGAAGATGATAGAAGAATATATGAAAAAATATCCAGAATCTACATTACAGGATATTCTTAAATTATTATATCAATGTGAATTTGGAAGTAATCATATGATTCATGACTTAGATCAATGTTATAAATATTTAAAAGATGAATGTTCACATCTTCTTAATACTCATTATGAAATAGAAGAAATAGGAGAAGACTATGTACGTTTTCACTTGTTTAATGCAAATGAAATAGAATTAAAAACAATAAATCAATTATTCGTTTTATCTTCTAAAAGTCATCCAGATTTAAATCAGTTTATATATAAATTAAATCAATTAAAAGAACTTTATCCTCATTTTGCATCGGGTATAGAGAGTTATATTCAAGAAGGATGTCCTTCATTACGTCATTCTCAACATTATAGAGACATATATAATCCACATTATCGCATAATAAAAAAAGGTCTTGTTTCTTATTATCCTTTATTGCTTCAAATCAATAAAGCAACTATGCAAAATAATGACCTGATTATTGGAATAGATGGAATGTGTGGTTCAGGAAAAAGTACACTGGCTTCTTTATTATGCTCATTATATGATGCACAGTTATTTTGTATGGATGATTTTTTCTTACAGAAATATCAAAGAAGTGAAGAAAGATATAGTATACCTGGCGAAAATATTGATCACGAAAGGTTCTTAAAAGAAGTTCTGATTCCTTTAAAAAATAAGCAGAATGTTTTATACAAAAGATTTAATTGTCAGGTTATGGAGATAGAGGAAGTTGGAGAAATAAAAGAATACAAGCCTATTTCTATTATTGAAGGAACATATTGTATGCATCCAAAACTTAGAGATTATATTGATTATAGTGTTGTATTAAAGATTGATGAAGAAAAAAGGTTAGAACGCCTAAAACAAAGAAATACACCAAATGTATATCAGATGTTTGTTGATAAATGGATTCCTTTAGAAACATTATATTTTGATTATTATCATATAGATGATATATGCGATTTATTAATAAAAGAACACTCTTGTTATTAACAAGAGTGTTTTATTATTATTCTTCAATGATATCTTGCTTTGCGAAGAAATCTTCTAAAAGCTGTTGTGCATGATCATATTCTTCATCATCTTCGATATAGAATAGATTTTCATTTTCGTAAATTAAAATTTCTAATTCTACATCACCATCTTCATCAATTTCTGTTTCATCATAAACAACTAAATATTCATGTTTATATTGTTCACTTTCAAAACTTGTTAGAATAACCCATTCTTTTTCTAAGTCAGTCTGTGAATCTTTTATTATTATAATATCACTCATTTTTATATCTCCTTTTCATATATATACTTATATTATAAGTATAATTGGTGTGTTATACAAATATTTTGTGAGTTTGAAATAAAATAATGATTATGGATGTAATAAATGATATAATAAGTATATATTTTTGGAGGTAATGAAAATGAAAGCAATTGTTTTATTTAAAGAAGGATATGAAGAAGTTGAAGCTTTATGTACTGTAGATATTCTAAGAAGAGCGAATGTTGAATGTGATATGGTAGGAATGGATTCAATTGATGTTGTGAGTTCACATAATATTAAGATTACAATGGATAAAGTATTTGATGAAGATTGTTATAATGCTGATGCTGTTGTTTTACCTGGAGGATTACCTGGATCAACAAATTTAAGAGATGATGAAAGAGTAATTGAATTATTAAAAGACTTTAATGAAAAAGGAAAAGTGATTGCAGCAATCTGTGCTGGACCAATTTCTTTAGAAAAAGCAGGTGTAGTAGCAGGTAAAAATTATACTTGCTATCCTGGATTCAATGAACAAATTCCATCAGGAAATTATCAGGATGTTTTAACTTGCGTAGATGGAAATATTATTACTGGAAGAGGACCAGCTGCTTCTATGGAATTTGGATATAAAGTTTTAGAAGCATTAGGAACTGATCCAAGTGCTTTAATGAAAGCTATGCAATATGATTATGTAAAATAACAGAGTGAATACTCTGTTTTTTTGTAGGAGGATATTTATGATATATGTATGTGGTGATATACATGGAAGGCAAGATATTTCTAAATTGAATTCTAAAAATTTTAAGGAAGGAAAGTCTCTAACAAAAGATGATTATGTGATTATTTGTGGGGATTTTGGTCTTGTCTGGGGATTGGGATTTGAAAAAGAAGATCTTCATTTTCAAAAGTGGTTAATGGATAAACCTTGGACAACATTGTTTGTTGATGGAAATCATGAGAATTTTGATTTATTAAATTCATATAAGGAAGAAATATGGAATGGTGGAAGGGTTCATAGGATTAATGATTCTATAATTCATCTTATCAGAGGAGAAATATATAATATTGAAGGGCAGACTATAATGGCATTTGGTGGAGGTGCTAGCCATGATACTGATATAAGAAAAGAAGGTATTTCATGGTGGAAAAATGAACTTCCTGTTTTAAGTGAGATAGAAAATGCATGGAATAATTTAAAGCAGTATAATAATTGTATTGATTATATTATTAGTCATGATGGTCCTTCTATAATAAGAGATTATTTTCATTATTCACCTATAGATATGACTATGTATTCTTGTGAACACAGAGATATTCATATGTTCTTTGATGATATATATAAAGATGTGAAATTTAAAAAATGGTATATGGGACATTACCATAAAGACGTTGATATAGATAATATACATATCTTATTTGATAAAATAAAACCAATAGAGTAGTCTCTATTGGTTTTTTAACCACATGATTGCGTTATAGACATATGCTAAACATCCATTTACAACACCATTTTCATCAAATAAAACACATGGATGATGTAATGGATATGTATAACCTTCATCAGTATTTCCGCATGCTAATGTTAAAGTGATTGTTGGGATTTTTCTTGATATATAAGCAAAATCTTCACTTCCTCCTAGTCGTGCAGGTTTTCCATCATTTAATATAGCACTTTTAAAACAATAATCTTTTCCTAATAAATCTAAAGTATGTTCATAAACACTTTGTGATAATTGCTCATCATTTTTTAATGATGGTGTTCCACTTGTAAAAATTAAAGAAGAATCACATCTGAATGCTTTAGATATTCCATCGACAATATCGGCCATTCTGTTTTTAACATGTGCTCTTAAATCTTCATCAAATGTTCTTAAAGTTCCTTTCATAAGAGCTTTGTTTGCAATTGCATTTGGAGCATCTCCAGCACTCATTGTTCCAATTGTTAAAATTGCTTCATCACTTGAACCTAATTCTCTTGCTGATATTTCCTGTAATGAAATTAAAATTGAACAAGCGCAATGCAATGCATCAATTCCTAATTGTGGTGTTGAACCATGACATCCCTTACCATTTACTTCAATGCTGAAGCAATCAGCAGCAGGTGCATTCACTCCACCATCAGATACAATAACAGTTCCTGTTTTTAAATTACAAGCACTCACAACATGCATCATCATACCAGCACTTACATCTTCTAATACGCCATGTTGTATCATATCTAAAGCACCTTCAAATATTTCTTCAGCACTTTGAAACATAATACGAACAGTTCCGTTTAATTCTTTTTCATGTTTTTTTAATATTTTTGCCGCACCTAACATCATTGCAGCATGAAAATCATGACCACAGGCATGCATGTTATTTTCTGATTTGAAATCAAGATCAGTTTTATCTTTGATAGCCAAAGCATCCATATCTGCTCTTAATAAAAAGATTGGTTTTGTATGTCCTGCTTCAACATATAATCCACATTTACCACAGTTATGAACTTGATAACCCATATTTTCAAGCTGTTTATAAACATAATCTTTTGTTTCATTTAAATCAAAACCTACTTCTGCATGAGCGTGCAGATATCTTCTATGTGCAATAATTTCATCTTTTATATCATTAACTTCTTTTATTAAAATATCTTTCATTTCTAGTTCTCCTTTAAAAATACTATATTGTTATTTTCACTCATATCTTCATTATAAGTATAGCCATCTACATTTATTAATTTCAATTCATTTAATGAACTAATTTCGTTTATAATCATTTGATTTAACATCATACCTCTTGCTTTTTTTACATTCATAGAACTACGCTTTATTTTGCCATCTTTGATTTCAACAAAATCAATAAAATAAATATGAGGATGTCTGATCATAGATGTAAATTCATGTGAAGCAAGTGAAATAATATAATCTTCATTTTCAAAATATTGATAAATAGGTGTATACCAATACTCATATAAATTCATATTATTAATTTTCATAGTCATATCTAAACGATATGGTGTAATCATTGTATTATAATGTAATACTCCATAATAAGCAGACATAATGCGTACATGATTTTTTAAATAATCATGATGTTGTGCATATTGATCTAATTGCAGCTGCTTAAAGACATGTCCCTGATATAATGCAATAGCAGGGTGTTCATTATAATTATTATGATAATAATCATAAACATTCTGTGATTGTTTTGATGAAATTTTCATAATATTACAAAGTTCTTCATCATTGTATTGTGCAAGTATTGATTTTAAATACTGTGTTTCATCTTTGAATTCATGAACTTGTGGGATGAAATTGACAGGAGTATATTTTAATGTTTTGCTTGGTGCAATAATGACTTTCATACTAATCACCTCTTTCTTATTATAAAGTAAATCTTATAATGAGAAAAGAAATATGTTATACTAGTTGCGGGTGATATTATGAATACAATAATTATAAATAAAATTTTAATGCATATGTTAGATTTTGAGCATAGAAAAATATTTCATTCTACTGATTTTGTAGAATTAAATGAAACATCTATAGATTATTATAGAAAGAAAGTAGAAAAAGCACTAACATCCTCTTCTATGAAAGAATTAACAGTTGGATCATTACATGAAATGATGCTTAGAAGTGAAAAAATGATTGAAAGTGATGAAGAGTTTATTAGACAGGCTCATGAACTGACTGATAAATTTTATACTTTAGGAGCTGTGATTGGTGAAATGCCTAATAGTAATCTTATGTTTGTAGATTGTTATAAAGATGGGCAAAGAGTTGTTGCTGCTTTAAAAATTAATTATAGAATGATTCCTATGTGTGTTGTAGAGGAAGGAAATGTTCGTATTACCAAATCACAGGTACTTCCAACACAAGGGGCAAATGTAGATGAGGCTATTATTATTAATTGTGATGAAAAGAAGTTATTCTTAATTGAAAAGAAATATAGTATTGATGGAAAGCAGGATTATTATTTAAATCCTCAATGGATTAAAGGTGAAGAAAAACTGACTGATAAACAAAAGATTTCAACTATGAAAAAAGTTATTAAAAAAATGGATGATATGTATAATGTCAATGATGGGAAAACTTTACCATTAATGAAACAAGAAATACAAGAAAAGATTGATACACATGATGTTATCAGACCTTTAGAAATAGTGAAAAAAGTTTTAGAAAAAGATTATCAGGCACAAGAAGAAAGTGAATTGATGATGAGAGATTTAGGTATTGGTGAAGATGATATGATTCAAAGTGTATCTTTATCTTCTATGGATAAATGTAAACTTGTTTTAGATGAAGATATTGAAATTATTATTCCTATAGATGATTATTTAAATGGAAATCATATTGAAAAAATTAAACAAGGTGATGGAACTTATTCGATTGTATTAAAGGATATAAGTGAAGTTATTGTAAAATAAAGAGTCATAAAAAACACTTAAAATTAATGACTTAAGATAATAAAGAGAATATTTATAAATAATATTTTCTTTGTGTTATACAATATAGATGCAAAGTAAGCGATTGAATTATTCAAAAGATATTTATAAAGATTAAAAATATGTATAAGAAAGCGTTATCAAATTAAAAAAATGTTGATAAATGGCAAAAAAAATTGAATTCAAGTGGATATTGATTCTATTTGTGGTATAATACTATGGCTTAGCAAAAAAGTATAAGGATGAGTAAAATATTGTAAGGGAGAGAGATTATGTTTAAAAACAAAGAAGAATTTAAATTTGAGTTTTCTAAGAGAATTATCGAATCTTACGGTAGAACTGTAGAAGAATCTCATATGACAGAAAAATTCATGGTTTTAGGAACAATGGTTAGAGACTATGCTTCAGTTAACTGGGCAATGACTAAAATGTATACTAAAACTAAACAACAAAAACAAGTTCATTATTTTTCAATGGAATTCTTAATTGGTCGTTTATTAGTTAATAACATGATGAATTTAGGAATCTATGAAATCGCTAAAGAAGGGTTAGCAGATTTCAACATTAATATTCATGACTTAGAAGAGTTAGAATCAGATGCAGGTTTAGGAAACGGTGGTTTAGGTCGTTTAGCTGCTTGTTTCATGGATTCATTAGCATCTTTATCTTATCCAGGTTTTGGACATACAATTCGTTATGAATATGGTTTATTTAAACAAAAAATTGAAAATGGTTACCAAGTTGAAGTACCTGATCAATGGTTAAAATTAGGAAATATGTGGGAAGTTCGTAAACCAAAACATGCAGTGGATGTTAAATTCTGGGGACGCGTAGTTTGGAACGAAAGCACAGGTAAATGGGATCATGTTGATGCTGAATGTGTAAGAGCAGTTCCTTATGATATGCCAATTGTAGGTAACAATACAACTGTAACAAATACATTACGTTTATGGCATGCTGAACCAAGTGACAACATTCCATCAAACAAAGACTTTAGACAATATGCTCAAGAAATCAGAGATATCTGTCAAACATTATATCCAGATGATTCAACATTAGCTGGACGTACTTTACGTTTAAAACAACAATACTTCTTTGTATCAGCTGGTTTAAACTCAATTATTAAAAATCACTTAAGAGTTTATCCAAACTTAGATAACTTCCATGAAAAGAACGTTATCCAATTAAATGATACACACCCAGTATTAGTTGTACCAGAATTAATGCGTATCTTAATTGATGAATTCGGATATGAATGGGATAAAGCTTGGGAAATCACAAGCAAAACATGTGCATATACTAACCATACTATCTTAGCAGAAGCTTTAGAAAAATGGCCAGTACAAACTATGCAATCATTATTACCAAGAGTTTATCAAATTGTTGAAGAAATCAATAGAAGATTCATTGGTTTTGTTAAAAAACAAACTTCTAATGATGATATCGTTAACAGAACAATGATTATCAAAGATGGTCAAGTTCATATGGCTCACTTAGCAATCGCTGGAAGCTTCAGTGTTAATGGGGTAGCTAGATTACACACTGAAATCTTAATGAATCAAGAAATGAAAGATTTCAATGAAATCTTCCCAACTAAATTCAACAATAAAACAAATGGAATTACTCATAGAAGATGGTTAGCATACTCAAATCCTGAATTATCTTCATTATTAAATGAAACAATTGGAAATGAATGGGTAATGCATCCAGAAGAATTAGAAGAATTAGCTAAATTTGCTGATGATTCTATTGTTCAAGGAAAATTCTTAAATGTTAAGCAACAAAGAAAAGAAATCTTAGCTAAATATATTAAAGAACATAATGGTATTGATGTAGATCCTAACAGTATCTTTGATATTCAAGTTAAGAGATTACATGCATATAAACGTCAATTATTAAATATCATGCATGTTATCTATTTATATCAAGAAATGAAAGCTAATCCAAATTTCAGAATTCAACCAAGAACATTTATCTTTGGAGCAAAAGCTGCACCAGCTTATTACTTCGCTAAAAAAGTTATTAAATTAATTAATAGCGTTGCTGATGTAGTAAATAATGATCCAGAAACAAATAAATTCTTAAAAGTTGTATTCATCGAAAACTATGGTGTTACTATTGCTGAAAAAATTATGCCAGCTGCAGATGTTTCTGAACAAATTTCTACTGCAGGTAAAGAAGCAAGTGGTACTGGAAATATGAAATTCATGATGAACGGTGCTATTACTGTAGGAACTTTAGATGGTGCTAACGTTGAAATCGCTGAATTAGTTGGTGATGAAAACATTGTTATCTTTGGATTAAAAGATAATGAAATTAATGATTTAAGAAATAGTGGTCAATATCATGCATGGAATTATTACAACAATGATCCAAGAATCAAACGTGTTGTTGATTCATTAGTTGATGGTACATTCCATGAGTCAAGAGAAGAATTCAGAATGATCTTTGATGAATTAATGAATAGAAATGATGAATACTTCTTATTCGCTGACTTTGTATCTTATATGGATGCTCATGCAAAAATTGATGCATTATATCAAAATAAACAACTTTGGGCAAAAATGTGCTTAATGAACATTGCTAAATCAGGATTCTTCTCTTCAGATAGAACTATTGAAGACTATGTAAGAGATATCTGGAATTTAGAAAGAGTTCAAAGATAGTAAACTAAACCGAGAGATTTAATCTTTCGGTTTTTTCTTTTGACTTATGATACATATTTTTTGACAATTATATACAATACATCATAAAATAAGTACGTAATAGAAGGAGGGGTTATATGAAAATTGTGAAATTATTATTATGTATGGCTTTAGTTATGAGTACTTTAACTATGAATTTTTCTTTTGTTAAAGCTGAAGGATTAGATAGTGCTTATAATATTAGAGATGATGAAGTAGGTTTAATAAAAGATCTAAAAAATCATTATGCAAACATGTCATGGTCATATTCATTGTCGTATGCAATGGATATCAATATTAGAAAGAAAAACTTAGTGCAGTTAAATGATAATGGATTATCACCACATCATTTAACTTATTATAGTCAAAGATTTGTTCCTGATCCTTTAGGGGGAACAGAAAACGACAATCAAACGAGATGTTTATATGGTATGCAGAATCTACCTACTGAAATAGAACAGGTAACGTCAGCTTTAATGACTTGGGGAGCAGGACCGGTTCATCAAGATGAAATGACTTATATTGCAGATAGAAATAATACTGTAGAAGAATCTTATGATAAGAGAATTGCGACTCCATATAGAGCGGTATTTTTTGAAGTGGAAGATATTAAAGATATTCAGCAGTTTATTTATGAGCAAGGGGCAGTCGTAGCTGAGTTTAATTATTCGGCTGCAGGTATGGAGTCTTATAGTGATGAATATGATGCACAATATAGAAGTGAATTTGCAAAGCCTGATCAGGTAATCACAATTATTGGATGGGATGATAATTTTAGTAAAGAAAAATTTAATTCTGCAATGCAGCCAAAAAAAGATGGAGCATGGTTCTGTAGAGATACAAGAAATAATGCATCAGAATATAAATGGATTTCATATTATGATGCATCATTAGGTGATATTTGTGGAATTGAAGTTGTAGATAGAAATTCTTATGATAACAATTATCAATATGATGGTGCGACTGAAAGTGATGTGCAATTATCATATAATAACTCAAATATGACACAAGCAAATGTGTTTACAATAAAAGCAAATAAAGGAAAAAAAGAACAGGTTAAAGCAGTTCATTTTGATACAAATCAAAGAAATATCAGATATAGTGTACAGTTATATAAGAATCCATCATTAGATGATCCAACTGATGGAGAACCATTATTATCAAAAGAAATAACTGGAACTTTAAAGCATGATGGGAAATATACAATTGATTTAAATGAAAGAGTGATATTAAATGATGGAGATCGTTTCTCAGTTGTTGTAAGATTCGATTCTTTAGATAATCAGGTTGTAAATGTTCCAATAGAAATTAATAAAAGTGCTATTGAGGGACAAAGTTATTATACAAATGATAGTATTTATAGATGGAATAAATTAATTAATGACGGGAATGTAAGAATAAAAGCTTTTACATCTAATATTGATGAAGTCAATGAGGAAATAAAAGTTACAGATATTATTTTAAACGAATCTGAAACTGAATTAGTCGTTGGAGAAGAAAAACAAATTCAAGCAAATGTTCAGCCATCAGATGCAACTGATCAAAGATTGTCTTATGAAAGTGATAATGAAGATGTTGTAAGTGTAGAAAATGGAGTGATTCAGGCAAAATCTGTAGGAACTGCAACGATTACAATTCGTTCTATGTCTTCTTTGGATGTTGTAAAAACATATAAAGTTGTCGTTGTAAAAAGATTTGTTCCTGTAGAAGAATTAATTTTATCTTCTAAAGAAGTGAATTTAAAAGTAGGGGAAAATCAAAAACTAGATGTTCAGATTTTACCAGCAGATGCAGATAATAAGGATATAACTTATAAGAGTGATAATGAGTGTGTACAAGTATTAGATAATGGGACAATTATTGCATTAAAAGAAGGAACAGCAATCATTACAGTAACTTCTCATAATGGCATTGAAGAAACATGTCGTGTTAATGTTGAAAAATTAGAAGTGCCTATTCAATCAATTACTTTATCACATGAATCGATAGAACTAAATGAAAATGATGAAATGACATTAGATGTTGAGATTTATCCAATGGATACAACAATGTCAAAAGAATTGACTTATATTTCAAGTGATGAAGATGTTGTTGTGGTAGAAAATGGTCGAGTAAAAGCAATTCAAGCAGGAACAGCAACGATTACAGTTTTAACTTCTAATGGTATTAAAGCCAAATGTAGTGTTAAAGTGAATGCACATCTTATTCCACAACCTCCAGTGGAACCACAACCACCAGTGGAACCTGCTAAAAATGGTTGGGAATGTGAGAATGGAAAATGGTACTTCTTCGTAGAAGACGTAGCTCAAACTGGTTGGGTTAAAGATGGTGCTAAATGGTACTTCATGGATGCAGAAGGTGTAATGCAAACTGGTTGGGTAAAAGACAACAATAAATGGTACTATTTAAATAGCCATATGATGACTGGTTGGCAAAAAGTAGACGGTAAGGGGTATTACTTAAATAGCTATATGATCACTGGATGGTTAAATGACGGTGGTAAATGGTACTTCTTAGACTCAGCTATGAAAACTGGATGGGTTAAAGATAATGGTAAATGGTACTTCTTAGACTCTGAAATGAAGACAGGATGGCAAAAAGTAAACGGTACATGGTATTATTTAAATAATTCTATGGTAACTGGATGGTTAAAAATTAATAATGTGTGGTACTATTTTACGGATAATGGTGCAATGGTAACAGGTAATGTCACTATTAATGGAAAAATAGAAAAATTTAATTCTAATGGAGCATGGTTAGGATAAATATAAGAATTCTATAGACTTAATGGTCTATAGAGTTCTTTTTATTTTGATATTATGGTATAATAATAAAAATATTATGCTTAAAGGGGAATAGATATGGAACCAACTGGAGTAAGAATGTTAGCTTATGCTGTGAATATAGATGAGATTCGTGTATTCTTAAGTAAAGACTATTATAATGGTATTAGCAGTAAGTTTTATTTAAAGGATTTAAAAGAAGATGAATTAACTTTATTACATGGAGATGCATTGCATAAAAGTTCTAAAGAAGGTTATCAGGAATATGTTTTTCATGCGTCTTTTCAGATTGGTAGAGTTTATAAGATTGTTGATGGTTACGGTTTAGGATGTACTTTAGATTATTCTAGATTATCATTAAGCGAAGATTTTGATGAATTATATTATTATGATGGTGATGATTTAGGGAATACATATACAAAAGATTATACAACATTTAAATTATGGGCACCTCTAGCAACATCTGTTATTTTAAAAACAATTCAAAAAGGTGAAGTGAATTTATATCAGATGAAAAGAGGACAAAAAGGTGTGTTCTCTAAACGTGTTGAGGGAGATTTAGATGGATGTCATTATTTTTATCTTGTTAAAAATAGTGAAGATTATGAAATTGCTTTGGATCCATATGCATATTCAGGGTCCTCTAATGGAAGAAGCAGTATTGTTGTTGATTTAGAGAAATTAAAAATGAAAAAATTTGATTTACCGCCATTAAAGAAAAAAACAGATGCGATTATTTATGAAACATCTGTAAGAGATTTTTCTATGTCTTCATCAAGTGGGTGTAAACATAAAGGTAAATTCTTAGCATTTACAGAACAATATACTACAACTGACAGTGGAAATCCTACAGGTTTAGATTATCTTGCATGTTTAGGAATTACACATGTTCAGTTAATGCCAATTAATGATTTTGCAACTGTAGATGAAAAAAATCCAACAGAATTATATAATTGGGGATATGATCCTTCTCAATATAATGTAACTGAAGGAAGTTATGTTACTGATCCAGATGATGGATATAAGCGTATTAGTGAAGCACAAAGAATGGTAGAGGCACTACATTCAAGAGGATTAAGAGTTGTATTAGATGTAGTTTATAATCATATGCATGATTTAAATATTAACTCTTTAGAAAGAACTTGTCCTCATTATTTCTTTAGAAGATATAAAGATGGTTCATTATCTAATGGATCATGGTGTGGTAATGATTTAAATACGACAGCTAAAATGTGTCGTAAATATATTTTAGATATGTGCAAAAGATGGCAGGAATTATATGATATTGATGGTTATCGATTTGATTTAATGGGACTTATTGATCAAAAAACGATGAAATTAATTGATGCTCAAGCTAGAGCAATTAATCCTTCATTTATGGTTTATGGTGAAGGATGGAATATGGGTACAGCTTTACCTGAAAATCAAAGAACAACTTTAGATAATAATTTTGATACACCAAATATTGGATTCTTTAATGATTTCTTTAGAAATACGATGAGAGGATCAAATCAGATGGAATCTAAAGGATATTTATCTGGAGATACTTATAAAACAAATGACGCTATTTATGCAATGTGTTCAACTAGTAAATTTGCTAATATTGGGCAATCTATAAACTATGTAGAATGTCATGATAATGCAACTTGTTATGATAAATTAAGAAGATCGAATTATGATGAAACTAAGCCTGAAAGAAAGAAAAGATTAAGATTGATGTTAGCTGCAGTTATTTTAGCTCAGGGTGTTCCTTTTATTCATAGTGGACAGGAATTTTTTAGAACTAAAAATGGTCAGCCTAATACTTATAATGCTGGTGATCAGGTAAATGCAATTGATTGGAATAGAAAGGATTTAGAAATTGAAACAGTTCAATTTGTTCAATTCTTAAATCATTTAAGAAGAAATAATCCATGTTTCAGATATGATAATTATGAAGTGATTAAAGAAAATGTAAAATTAGAAAATATTGATCATAGAATGATTAAATATTCTTTACATCAAAGTAAAGGTGATTATAATGATTTTATCATTTATATTAATACTTCTAGAAAAGATATTAGTGTGGATGTAGAAAAAGATTATAAAGTTTTATATCATAGTGAAAAAGGTGCTATTGATAAAGAAAAATTAGTTATTAATGGTATCGCTATGGCTATTTTAGTGAAATAGGAGAGAATATGAAGTTAATAGTAGGATTAGGAAACCCTGGTAAGGAATATGAAAATACGAGACATAATGCTGGATTTATGGTTATGGATGCTTTAGCAAAAGAAATGAGTGTCTCTATTAATAACTCTAAATTTAGGGGTGAATATGTAAAATTTAAATATAAAGGTGAAGATGTTGTTTTATTGAAACCTATGACTTATATGAATTTATCTGGTGAATCAGTAATTCAGGTTATGAATTTCTTTAAAATAAGTGTTAATGACTTGCTTGTTATTTATGATGATCTTGATATGCCTACAGGTAAGTTAAGATTAAGAGAAAATGGAAGTGCTGGTGGACATAATGGGATGAAAAGTATTATTTCTCATGTAGGAACACAAACTTTTAAAAGAATACGTGTAGGAATTGATCGTCATCCTAGAATTAAGGTTGTAGATTATGTTTTAGGGAAATTTAGTAAAGATGAACAGCCTCATATAAATGAGGGTGTAGAAAATGCTGTAAAAGCAATTATTATGTTTTTAGATAAGGATTTCAATAGTGCAATGAATACTTTCAATTAGGAGGTAGTATGAAGAAGATTATTTCGATTTTAAAAGATAATCTAGCATATAAAGCAATGCTTAAAGGCAAAGGTGAAATCGTCGTAAACCACACTAGTGATGAGGCAATACTCATCGCTAGTGCTTTTTGTGCTAGAGAGAAGAAAATATTAGTTGTAAAAGAAAATATGTATCAGGCTCAGATGCTTTATCAGGAGTTATTGCCACTTCTTAGAAATAAAGTTGTTTATTTTCCATGTGATGAATCTTTAAGAATAGAAGCGCTTGCTGCTTCTAAAGAGATTTTAGGAGAAAGAATTTATGCATTAAATAAAATGTCTGATGATGAACCTATGGTTGTGATTTGTCATACACATAGTTTTATAAAACATTTGCCAAATCCTGATATTTTTAAAAAACATACTTTATTATTAGAAGAAGGTATGATTATTGAGCCTGTGAAGTTAAGAGAATATTTGATTAGAAATGGATATCAGTCAATTCAAAGAGTAGATGAACCTTTTTATTTTTCTAAAAGAGGTGGGGTTATTGATGTTTATTCTATTCAATATGATCATCCAATAAGAATTGAATTTTTTGATGATGAAATAGAAAGTATACGATTCTTTGATAAAAATAATCAAAGATCGTTAGAAAAGGTAAAGAAAGTAACTTTGCTTCCCGCTACTGATATTTTATATGAAGATAGTGAAATTGATGAAGTTATTTTAAAGATTGAAGAATTAAAGAATAATACACAGGTTAGTGATTATGAAAATGAATTAGAAGAAGAGGTATCATTAGATATTGAGAATATTAGAAATTATGAATATTCTTCTAGATTATATCAATATATGGGGTTATTCTCTTCTACTGTATCGCTATATGATTATGTTAAGCCTCAAATGCTTATTACATCGAGTTATTTAACAATTCAAAATGTTTTTAATCGATTTGTAGAAGAAACTTTTTTCTATTCTCATGAATTAACTGAGATAGGAAAAATGGTTAAAGGTTTAGATTTATATAGAGATATTTCAATACTAAGAAAAAATGATATTAATTTTGTAGAGTTTAAAGAAAATGATAAACAGATTTCTTTTGAAACAAGAGAAGTACAGTTTAATTTAAATAAGGAACAGGATGTTATAGAACAGATTAAGAATTATTTAGTATTTAATAAAGTGTTAATCTGTTTAGATACAAAGCATCAGATTGAATTGATTACAAAATTATTTGATGATTATCATATGTCTTATTCTATGGTAGGAAACAATATTGATATATTTAAAGGAATTAGTATTTATCTTGGTGATTTTAAGACAGGTATGGAATTCTGTGATGAGAAAGTAGTTTTACTGACATCTAATGAATTATTTAAAGGTCAAAGTGAAAGAAAAAAAGGATATATTAGATATAAGGATGCTAAAATCATTAAAGATTATACTGAGCTTGAAATTGGAGATTTTGTTGTTCATGATACTCATGGTATTGGTCAATATATGGGGATTAAGACACTTGAAGTTCAAAATGTAAAGAAAGATTATCTTTATGTTGCTTATAAAGGGAATGATACTTTGTATATTCCAGTAGAAAATTTTAAATTAGTTAGAAAATATAGTTCTAGAGATGGTAAAGTGCCAAAAATCCATTCTTTAAATTCAACAGAATGGCAAAAAACAAAACAGAAAATTAGAAAGAAAGTTGATGATTTAGCTGATCATCTTATTTCACTGTATGCGAAAAGAATGCAGACTCCAGGATTTGCTTTTCCTGAAGATTGTGCATTGCAGATTCAATTTGAAGAGGATTTTGGTTATGAATTAACTCCAGATCAAAAGAAAGCTGTTGATGAAATTAAGGAAGATATGATGTTAGCTAGACCAATGGATCGTTTGTTATGTGGAGATGTTGGTTTTGGTAAAACTGAAGTGGCTTTAAGAGGATGTTTTAAAGCGATTGCGGGAAATAAGCAGGTTGCTTTTTTATGCCCAACAACAATTTTATCTTTACAGCATTATAAAACTGCATTAAAACGATTTGAAAGATTTCCAGTGAATATTGCATTATTAAATCGTTTTACAAAGCCAAAAGAAAAGAAACAGATTTTATCTGATTTAAAAGAAGGAAAGATTGATCTTTTAATTGGAACACATCGTATATTATCAAAAGATGTTGTGTTTAAAGATTTAGGTTTTTTATGTATCGATGAAGAACAGCGATTTGGTGTAAGACAAAAAGAAAAAATCAAAGAGTTAAGAGAATCTATTGATGTCTTAACCTTAACAGCAACACCAATTCCTCGTACATTACAGATGTCCTTAATGGGAATTAGAGGATTGTCACAAATAGATACACCGCCATTAAATAGATTTCCTGTTCAAACATATGTAATGGAAAAATCCAGACATTTAATTAAACAGGCTATTGAAAGGGAATTAGCAAGAAATGGTCAAGTCTTTTATTTATATAATAAAACAGAAGATATTGAAAGAGTAGCTAAAGATATATCTCAAATGATTCCTAATGCTAAGGTATGTTATGGTCATGGACAAATGAGTAAAGAACAATTAGAAAATGTAATGAACGATTTTGTGAATAAAGAATACAATGTGCTAGTGTGTACAACGATTATTGAAACGGGTATTGATATTCCAAATGCAAATACAATTATTATTGAAAATGCAGATCGCTTTGGATTAGCACAGTTATATCAGATTAAAGGTCGTGTAGGAAGAAGTGATACTTTAGCTTATGCTTATCTATTATATAGAAAAGATAAACAGTTAAATGAAGAAGCGACAAAACGTTTGAAAGCAATTAAAGAATTTGCTCAATTAGGAAGCGGATATAAGATTGCGATGAGAGATTTATCTATACGTGGTTCAGGGGATATATTAGGTGGAGAACAGGCAGGCTTTATTGATACTGTAGGTTTTGATATGTATATGAAAATCCTAACTGAAGCTATTAAAGAAAAAGGTGGAATAAAGGAAGAGAAAGAGACTGTTATTCCAAATCAGAATGTGAATGTAAGTGGATATATTCCTGAAAATTATGTAGAAAATGATATTGAGAAATTGAATTTATATCAAAGAATTTATCATGCAAAAACATTAAATGAAATGAAGAAACTTGAAGAAGAATTAAAAGATATGTATGGTAAATTACCTAGAGAAGTAGAAAATATTGTTTTAAAAAGACAGTATGAGATTTTATGTACATCTTCATTTATTGAAGATGTACAAGATCAGGGAGATTTTGTTTCTTTAAAACTATCTGCTGATTTCTCTTTAAATGTTAAAGGTGATGAATTATTTGCATTGATTCATAGATTATTTAAGAAACCTCAGATTAAATATGCTGGTGGACATATTGTGATTTTAATTCCGACTATTGGTCAATGGTTATCGTATGCGATTGAGTTGATTAATGAATTAAATAAAATGAATGGATAAGAATAGGAAAAAATTTCCTATTCTTTTCTTGTTGGTTCATATAGGATAATGATATATAATGAGGATGAATGGAGTGATGGTATGAAAAAGATAGGGGCAGGTCTTTTTGTTTTGATAGTTTGTGTATTAATGATGCATATTAGTGAAGTGAGTGCATTACAGCAAGGAAATGATTATTATACAGTGATTAAAGAAGATGGGACTGTAGAAATAATTGAGTATGAAGATTCTCATATAAATACGATATCAGATGTTGAATTGATAGCGGATTCTGATATTCAATATGGAGTTGCACGCATAAAAGGTTATACAACATATAGGGAGTATGATGGAGTGAGTGGAAAAACTCCTAGAAGCAGTTATATTCATGGAATGAGTGCAAATGATGCTGCATTTATTGGGATAGTAAGCAATGGGACAAGAGCACGAATTAAATTAGCAGGTGTTTATATGGATGTACCTGTTGAAAATGTAGAAGTAAGTGAATATAAAAGTAATTCTAAGGTGAGTTATTATAAGGGTGAAAATGGTGTGTTTTACCATTATTATTATCATGGAAGTTATGGTGGGACATCTACGTTAAGTTCAACTATTGTAGGATATACACCAGATTATTTAAAAGATGGTGTAAAGTATTATAGTTATGATGGTCATTATTTTTATACAGATTATAAAAAAATGATTGATGATTATAAAGCGGGAGTAAATGTTTATAATAATGCGTTAAATAAAGATAAACCATATTACAATTATTATCAGTATTTATCTTTTAGAGCTAAAACAACATTGACTAAGAACCAAATTAATAGTTATTTAAGTAAATATACAGGTCCTAATACAAGTCGACCTACTTCTAAATTGTATAATCAGGCTCAAGCACTTTTAGATAATGAAAAATTATATGGTATTAATGCAACAATGATGTTAGGTATTGCGATTAATGAAAGTGGATGGGGATCGAGTAATTATGCATTAAATTATAATAATTTATTTGGTTTAAATGCTCAGGATAATGGATCAAAGCCTTTTAGTTTTGATACGGTAGAAGAATGTTTAAATTATTTTTCTTCAAAAACAATTAGTGATGGTTATTTAGATGGTGGTGATAGCAGATATAGAGGTCCACATTTAGGAGATAAGCAAAGTGGTGTGAACGTATGTTATGCAAGTGATCCATATTGGGGAGAAAAAGCTGCAGCATTTTGTTATTATATGAATAATAATGCATCTGCTGATGACTATTTATATTATGACATTGCAATTGGGAATAAAGGTGATGTGAAATATTATAAAAATAGTGATTTAAGTACTGTTATTTATTCATCAGGTGCTTCAGTGAGTACGACAACAAATTTAAATGTTTATAATATTCCTTTTGTAATAATAAGTGAAACATCTAAAACATATAAAATCTATTCTGATACAGTTTTAAATGCAAGTAGAACTGATTTAAATGGCTATAATAATTCAACATATGATGTAAGCAGAGATTATGTTTATATTAATAAAAATGATGCGAATATTATTTATGAATGTCAGGATAAAGTTGTATTAGAATTAAATAAAACACAATTAAATCTAGAAGTATCTAAGAGTGCTGTTTTAACTGCTAATGATACAGTGACATGGTCTTCTTCTGATCCTTCTGTTGCAACGATTAAGAATGGAGTCGTTACAGGATTAAAAGAAGGAACAGCAACTATCAGTGCTGTTACTACGGATGGAAGAAAAGCGGAATGTATAGTGACTGTTGTAAAAGCAGGGGCATCATGGAAAAAGATTGATGGATTATGGTATCTGATAGATAAAGATGGTGTTAAACTGAAAGGTTGGCAGTTATCAGATAATAAATGGTATTATTTAGGTAATGATGGAGCAATGCTAACAGGATGGAAGTGTATTGATAATAAATGGTATTATTTAAATAATCATATGATAACAGGGTGGTTGAATGATAATGGTAAATGGTACTATTTAAATTCATCAATGCAAACAGGTTGGCAGTATATTGATAATAAATGGTATTATTTGAATAATTACATGCAAACAGGTTGGCTAGATGATAATGGGAAATGGTATTATTTAGGTAATAATGGTGCAATGCATACAGGCTGGTTGAGTGATAATGGAAAATGGTATTATTTAGGTAATGATGGAGTAATGCGAACAGGCTGGCAAGATATTGATGGTAAAAGATATTATTTAAATAATGAAATGCAAACAGGTTGGCAATATATAAATGAAAAATGGTATTATTTTAATAATTCAATGCATACAGGCTGGTTAAAGATCAATGGTAAGACGTATTATTTAAATGAGAGTGGTGTTATGTTGACAGGACCTCGTATTATTGATAAGAAATTTTATAGATTTAATCTTAATGGAGAATTAATAAGTTAAAATAAATGGTTATTGTGTAAAAAGCAATAACCATTTTTTGGTAATTTTTATATTTTTTTTTATTTAGTAGACATGAGGGCAAAAATAAAATATAATACGTGAGGGATTGTTTTAAAATAAAAACAATAAACCATATTATGGAAAATATAGGAGGACGTAAGATGTCAGATTCAAAAAAAATCGTTTGGTATAACCTTGCATTTATGGCATTCTCTACTGTATGGGGATTTGGAAATGTATTAAACGGGTTTATTTACTTTAACGGTATTCAAGTTATTTTTAGCTGGATTTTAATGTTTGGATTATATTTTGTACCTTATGCATTAATGGTAGGAGAATTAGGTTCTGCATTTAAAAATTCAGGCGGTGGAGTAAGTTCATGGATTCATGAAACAATGGGACCAAAAATTGCATATTATGCAGGATGGACTTACTGGGCATGCCACATTACTTATATTGCTTCTAAGAGTAGTGGTGGTTTAAAAGCTTTAAGTTGGGCGATCTTTAGAAACGCAGAAACATATGATATGTTCCCAACATTAGGGATTCAATTAGCTACTTTAGCTGTATTCTTAATTTTCTGTTATGTAGCAAGTAGAGGGATGAACCCATTAAAGAAATTAACTACAATTGCAGGAACATCAATGTTTGTTATGTCTATTTTATACATTGTAATGATGTTTGCTGCACCTGTAATTAATCCTAACGGTGGATATTTAGCATTAGATTTTAGCTGGGATAAAATAATTCCTCAATTTAATGTTCAATATTTTACTTCTTTATCGATTTTAGTATTTGCAGTAGGAGGATGTGAAAAAATTTCTCCTTATGTTAATAAAGTAGAAAATCCTTCAAAAGGATTCCCTAAAGGTATGATTGCTTTAGCGATCATGGTAGTAGTTTGTGCTATTTTAGGTACTGTTGCTATGGGTATGATGTTTGATCCTGAAGTTGTCAATGCTAATTTTGATGCTTATAACGCAAACGGTGCTTATTGGGCATTTAGAGAGTTAGGAAACTATTATAAAATTGGTGATACTTTATTAGTTGTTTATGCAATCTGTAACGTTATTGGACAATTCTCTACTTTAGTATTAAGTATTGATGCACCATTACGTATGTTATTAGATAATGAAGCAAATAGAGAATTTATTCCTAGCGCATTATTAAAGAAAAATAAATATGGTGCTTATATTAACGGTATCTGGATGATTGTTGCTTTATCTGGTTCAATTATTTTAATTCAATCATTTGTACCAGGAGCAGCTGCTGTATTAAAACAGTTAACTAAATTAAATTCTGTATGTATGCCTCTTCGTTATTTATGGGTATTTGCAGCATATATTGCATTAAGAAATCATTTAAATAAATTCCCTGCTGAATATAGATTTGTTAAAAATCAGGCAGTGGCAAAATTCTTTGGATTCTGGTGCTTTGGTTTAACTGCATTCTCATGTATCTTAGGTATGTATTCTGAAGATTTATTTACTATGTGTTTAAATGTAGCAACACCAATCGTATTATTTGCATTAGGTATGATTTTACCTATTATTGCTAAAAAAGAAAGAGAAAAAGCACAATAATTAACATATACATATCCTTTTGAGTAATCAGAAGGATATGTTATAATATACAAGGAAATGGAGGTATATTATGTATAAAAAAGTGAGTGAAGAATTAGTTTCATTTATTAAAAAGAGTCCTACAGCATTTCATGCAGTAGATAATATGAGATTAATTTTATTAGAAAATGGTTATGAAGAATTATGTGAAGGTCAATATTGGAATATTGAGGCTGGTAAGAAATATTTTGTAACAAGAAATAATTCAAGTATTATGGCTTTAAATTTAGGGACTGATTTAGATAATTATAGTTTTAATGTAGCTGCTAGTCATAGTGATTCTCCTACTTTTAAAGTTAAAGAAAATGCTGAAATTAGTGTGAGAAATAAATATGTTCAATTAAATACTGAAGGTTATGGTGGAATGATCTGTTCTACATGGTTAGATAGACCTTTATCGATTGCTGGACGTATATTAGTTGAAGATGGAAATTCTTATAAGACACAATTAATTAATATTGATAGAGATTTAGTCATGATTCCAAATGTTGCTATTCATATGAATAGAAGTGTGAATGATGGTTATGCATTTAATAAACAAGTTGATATGTTACCTTTATTTGGTGGAGCAGAGAGCAAAGAAGGAGATTTTAAAGCTTTAATTGCAAAAGAAGCAGGTGTAAATGTAAATGCTATTTTAGGTAGTGATTTATATTTATATAATAGAAGTAATCCTTCAATTTGGGGAGCAAATGAAGAATTTGTATCATGTGCTCAATTAGATGATTTACAATGTGCTTATACTTCATTACAAGGATTCTTAAGAGGATATCATCCTCAATCTATTAATGTATTTGCTTGTTTTGATAACGAAGAAGTTGGGTCAGCTACAAAACAAGGTGCTGCCTCTACATTCTTATATGATGTTTTAAAACGTGTAAATAATGGGTTAGGAAAAACAGAAGAAGAGTTTTATCGTGCAGTTGCATCAAGCTTTATGTTAAGTGCTGATAATGCTCATGCTGTTCATCCAAATCATCCAGGGAAAACAGATGTTAATAACTGTGTTTATATGAATGAAGGTGTAGTTATTAAATCACATGCTGGTCAAAAATATACAAGTGATGCATTAAGTATTGCAATTGTAAAAGGATTAGCGAAAAAAGCAGGAGTTCCATTACAATTCTTTGCTAATCGTTCTGATGTGATGGGTGGAAGTACTTTAGGAAATATTGCTATGAACATTGTTTCAATGAATAGTGTAGATATTGGGTTACCTCAGTTAGCTATGCATTCTTCGTTTGAAACTGCTGGGATTAAAGATACTTATTATATGATCAGATTAATGGAAGAATTCTTTAATAGTCATATTGAAGAATGTGGTTCCCATGAATTAAGAGTATATAAAGATGAAAAATAAGCAGGAAATGATTGATTCTTATACTATTACAGGATTATGGTTAACAATGTCTGCATCACTATGTCTGATGGGAGTTAAAGGTGTTTTATCACAAAATTATCTGATTCATTTTTATGTTGATTCGTTAGTGAGTATTGTTGCTTTCTACATTATGATACATAATTTAAAGAAACAATATGATCTATTAAAAGATAAGAAACCTTTTATTGTTCAATTAGTGACATTGATTGTTGCTTTAGTATTAGTTGTATTGACTTACTATAGTCCGTTTGATTTTTCGTTTTTGATTTTAGTAATAGGAATGATTATAAATAGAAAAATGTTTTTAAAACAATTATAAAAAAAGGACGATTCTTTATGAATCGTCCTTTTACTTTTACAATATTCCTAAATGTTCTAATAGAATTTTAATTCCCATTCCAATTAAAATAATTCCTCCAGCAAGTTCTGCTTTAGATTTATATTTTAATCCAAATATATGTCCTATTTTTACACCAATCATAGAAATGACAAAAGTTGAAAGTGCAATAATAGTAACTGATAATATAATGTCTACTCTTAAAAATGCAAATGTAACACCTACAGCTAATGCATCAATTGAAGTGGCAATAGCCAAAGGAATCATAGCTTGAATTGAAAAGTCAGGATCTACTTCTTCTTCATCACCAAATGCTTCTTTAATCATATTGAAACCGATAAAGAATAATAATACAAATGCAATCCAATGATCAATGCTTTCAATTTTATCTTTAAACTGTGTACCTAATAAATATCCAACCAAAGGCATAAATCCTTGGAAAAATCCAAAGTAGATACCACATGTTAAAGCATGTTTTAATTTAAGAATTCTTGTTGATAATCCTTTGCAGATGCTGACTGCAAAAGCATCCATTGATAAACCAACACCTATTAAAAAAATTTCTAAAATACCCATATAGATCTCCTTCTTCTAAAAAAAAGACATTATCTGTAGATAACTACTGATAAGTCTTGCTGTTTAAAGTAAAACGAAATGTTTAATGTGATGACTCACCTATCGCCGACATTCTAACAATCTTTGGTATTAATGTCAATCTTTTTCGATGTAATCCTGTGCAATTACTTCGTAAGTGAATTGGTTACAAGTTAAGTCTTTGATCTGCTCAATAAAAGACTTATCTTTAATATAACATTGGTATGTGACCATCTCATTGTATTGCTGTCCAATACATAGTATGTCCATCTGTTTTAATAAATGTTCAAATTTTCTTGTGTATGTATAATCTATTGAAATTTCATATAAATCTACAAGTTCTTTCTCAACAATTTCTGCTACTTTTAGAGTTTCAGAAACACTTTGAGTATAGGCGCGAGTTAAACCTCCTGCACCTAATTTGATTCCACCAAAATATCTAGTGACAATCGCAATCACATTGCTTAATCCTTGCATTTTTAATACATTTAACATAGGTAAACCAGCAGTTCCTGATGGTTCACCATCATCCATTGCTCTTTCATGTGGCCCAATAATATAAGCAACACAGTTATGTGTTGCGTTTGGATCACTGAACTCTTCTATAATCCATTTTGCTTTTTCAATTGAAGAACAAGGTATTAAATGAGTAACGAACTCTGATTTTTTTATGATGATTGTATGTTTTGTTACATCTTTTACTGATATCATTTTACTCAATCCTTTCTTTTATTATTATATAATAATTTATAATAATGTCAAAATAGATAAAATATGATATTATAAAAATATAATAAATCCTAAATATCGGTTTTATTATATGTAAAAAATAAATCGTTTCTTATAAAACAGTTATAATGGTTTTGTAAGGAGATGATTCATATGAGAAATAACAAACAAGAAGTTTATGAAATGATTTTTAGTAGTGCAAAAGAAATGATGTTAAATATTGCAGGAGAATATAGTTATGATATAGCGATGTGTCTATCTTTAAAACAATTAAAGAAAATTGTAAGATATTATGAAAGTTTATATGAATATGCTATAAACTATTTGTATGATGTAGAGAGTTTTGAAGAGATGGAAAAAGTGATTGCTGTCATGAATGTTTTGTTTGATAATAGAAGATTTCAGAAAGTGAAAGATGAATTATATCAATGTTTAATTGGTGATTTATCAGTTGAGAAATATTGTGTTTTAAGACATCTAAGTGATGAAAATGAGAGTGATTTGATTCATCATCTTTATCAATATGGATATGCTGATGCGTTATCTTGTGCTAAGTTCTGTTTTATAGAAGATGACATAGAAAGTGCTGTTTATTATTTGAAACAGCTAGATACATGTGAGGATGAAGCTGTTTTAGATTTATTAGCAAGTTATAGCTTTTCTCAATATGTGAAGTTGATGGTTTATTATAAGAAAAAAGAAAAAAATATGGTTTTAGCTTATAGCTAGGAGTGTTTATATGGGAAAAAGAATGTATTGGATTTTGAAAATTTTATTAGAGTCAAAAGATGCTCTTACAAGAGAAGAAATTGTTGAAAAACTAAGTGAGCAAGATATTTATATTAATGTGAAGACAGTGTCTTCTACAATTCATTCTTTAAATGAATTTTTTAAGGAAATATTAGGAGATGATTTTGTTAAAATAATTAAGAAAAAAGGAATGGTTATTAATTGTGAACTTTTTAGAGATGGTGAAATACAATTTATATTAGATAGTATTATGTATCATCAGGATTTGAATTATAGTGATAAAGAAATGATTAAGAATAAACTTTTAAGTTTTTCTTCTATTAATCAAAGAGATAGGTTATCTATACGTACAGATGTGAGTCATAATGACAAATATTCTATATTATTAAATTTATCAGTTATCATAAAAGCAATAGAAAACAAAAAAACAATTCGCTTCCAATATGTTCACTATGAAGTGTCTAAACAAAAATTAAAAGAGGTCTTATCAGATAAAGAGAAAAAGTATCATGTTTCACCTTATCAGATTATGATTCAAAACAATCATTATTATCTAGTAGGATATAATGATAAATATAAAGGAAAATTGAGTATGTATCGTGTTGATCGTATGAGAAATATACAAATAAGTGGACATACTATAGATGAAATTAGGGAACAATATGACATGGATGATCTTTTAAATAAAATGATGAATATGTATGTGTCAGATGTAACTGCAACATTAGTGTTAGAGTGTGATGGGAATGTTTTAAGAGAAGTTGTCTCACGTTTTGGGATAAATCATACTGTAAAAAAATTAATAGATGATCGTTATCTTATTTCTATTGATGATGTTTTAGTGTCTGAAGGACTTATAGGATGGATCTTAATGCTACAAAATAAGGTGAAAGTGATTTCTCCTGCAAGCCTAAAAGAAGATATAAAATTAAGAATAGAAGAAATGAAGAAAATATATGACTAAGAAAAGGTTACGATGTAACCTTTTTTAGTGCTAAAATTGACAAAAATAAAAATTGGTGCTAATATTTTTAGTAATAAACGAAAAGAATGACACAACTATATGTTGGTGTAAAGACTTCTTTTTTGCGATGGGGTCTTGAAAAAGGCTTTTTTTATTAAGGGGGAGTAAAGGATGAAAATTGGTGTTATTGGATTAGGAACCGTAGGTTATGGTGTTATAGAAATTTTGAATGAACAAAAAAGTAAGTTTGAAAAATTGTTGAATGAAGAAGTGGTAGTTAAATACGGATGTTCGTTAGAAGAGGTGGAACTTCCAGAAGGAACTATTTTTACAACTGATTATAAAGATGTTTTAAATGATGAAGAGGTTAATGTGGTTGTTGAATTGATAGGGGGAACAACAATTGCAAAAACAATTATTCTAGAAGCGTTAAAAAATAAGAAACATGTTGTCACTGCAAATAAAGCATTGATTGCACATTATGGTAAAGAATTATTTAGTGAAGCAGCAAAACATAATGTTCATTTGTTTTATGAAGCGTCTGTAGGTGGAGGAATTCCTGTTGTTGTAAGTGCTAAAGAAGACTTAGTGGCGAACAATATTGAAAAGATTGAAGGAATTCTAAATGGGACAACGAATTTTATTTTAACGCTTATGGAAACGGATAATCTTGATTTTAGTGAAGCACTAGCAATAGCAGAAGGGTTAGGATATGTAGAAGCAGATGCATCTTTAGACTTGGATGGTATTGATGCGGCACATAAAATCAGTATTTTAACTATGAATGCGTATGAATGTTTCTTTGACTTTGATAAGATTCAATGTACTGGAATTCGTGGTGTGACAAAAAAAGATATGGATATTGCACATGATTTAGGGTACAGAATTAAGCTGATAGCTCAATCGAAGAAATTAGAACAAGGTATTGGTATTGATGTTTCACCTACATTAATTGGGTTAAATGATTTAGTTGCAAATGTAAATCAGGCATATAATGTAGTAGAAATTACGAATAATTACTTGGAAAATGTTATTTTCTATGGTAAAGGTGCAGGACGTTATGTAACTGCAAGTGCTGTTGTTGCAGATATTATTAAAACACATCAGACATCAAGATGGTCACATGATTTTACAGATGAAGAACATGTATATCCAATTACATATTCACGTTATTATGTGAGAACAGGACAAAGTTTGGATATTGAATATGATGTGTGTCGATTGATAGATGGTGAATATGTTTATTTAACTAAAGAAATGGAGTATAAAGATTTAGTAGATAAATTAAATGGAGAGTATAGTCTATTTAAAGTGAGGGGATAAAATGAACGTTATTGTTCAAAAATTTGGAGGAACATCTACACGCTCTAAAGAAACACGCGAAAATATGTATAAACATATGCAACGCGTAGTGAATTCTGGTGATAAAGTTGTTGCGGTTGTGAGTGCCATGGGGAGGTTTGATGATCCATATGCAACTGATACACTGTTATCGATTTTAGATACAGAATATTTAAACAATGAGGAAATAGATCGTTTGACTAGTATAGGAGAAACTATTTCTACATTAGTTGTGAAGAGTGAATTGTCTAAATTAGGATATAAAGTTTCGACTGTGACGAATAGAGAATTGGGGATTATAACGAATTCTAATCATCAAAGTGCAGATATTAAAAAGGTTGAAGGAAGCGAAATTGAAAAGAAACTTAAAGATGCTGATATTGTAGTTTGCCCAGGCTTTCAAGGATATTCTAAGCATGGGAAGATTACGACTTTAGGAAGAGGTGGTAGTGATCTTTCTGCAGTGGCTATCGGGATTGCAATTGATGCAAAAGAAGTTGAGATATATAGCGATGTGAGTGGTATTTATACTGCGGATCCACGTATTGTTCCGGATGCGAAAAAATTGAATTATATTAGTTATTATGAAATGCTTGAACTTTCTAATAATGGTGCGAAAGTATTGAATCATAAATGTGTTGAGCTTGCGGCTAAACACAATATTGTTATTCATGCAAGAAGTTCTTTTGATCATAGAAAAGGGACGTATGTGATAGGAGATGATAGGATGGTAAAAGATCATTTAAATGAATTGGTGATTTCAGGGGTGACAGGTTCACAAAATGAAGCACGTTTTACTATTATAGGGATAGATGCAAATGTAAATGGTGCAGGATTGCTTTTTGAAAAAATATCAGAAGCGAATATAAATGTTCATGTTTATAGTCAAGTTTTAGTAGGTGGAGGAAAAATGAATTTGTCTTTTATTACTGATGATAAAGATGTGACTAAAGTTCAAGATGTATTAGAAGAAGTCAATGATATTTTAAAACCGCAAAAGACAATTGTCCGTGGGAATGTGGGGAAAGTCACAATTGTAGGTATAGGTATTAAAGCGAATAAAGGTATTTTTCAAAGAGTATACAATACATTAATGAGTCATCATATTGATGTGGAAATGACTTCTTGTAGTGAGATTAATATTTCTTGTTATATTGATAGAGATGATGTGAAAAAAGCACAAGTATTATTACATGAAGAATTTTTAGGATAGGAGAATATATATGAAAAAATATAATATTGCGATTGTTGGAGCTACTGGTGCAGTAGGAAGAGAAATGTTAAGATGTGTATTTGAATTTAATTTTCCTTTTGAGACAATAAAACTGCTTGCTTCTAAGAGAAGTGCAGGGCAAATTGTTGAGATGGAGGGATATGAATTTGTGGTTGAAGAATTGACAGAAAATTCTTTTGCGGGAGTTGATGTTGCATTTTGGAGTGCAGGAGGAAGTATCTCGGAGAAATATATGAAATATGCATTAGAGGCAGGATGTATTAATATTGATAATACTTCTCATTTTAGAATGGATCCAGATGTTCCTTTGGTTGTGCCAGAAGTAAATGGTGAAGCACTTAGAAATCATAAAGGAATTATTGCAAATCCTAACTGTACGACAATTCAAATGGTCAGTGCATTAAATAAATTGAATGAATATTTTGATATTGAAAGAATCATTGTGTCTACATATCAGGCTGTATCAGGTGCGGGTGTTGCTGGTATGGAAGAGTTGTATAGACAATCTAAAGAGGTGTTGGATGGTCAAGAGCCGGTTGCAAAAACTTTGCCTTGTGCAAGTGATAAAAAGCATTATCCGATTGCATTTAACTGTATTCCTCAAGTTGACAAATTTGATTTAGAAAATCATTTTTCTAAAGAAGAGATGAAAATGGTGAATGAAACAAAGAAAATTTTCAATAAAGATATTAAAGTGAATGCGACTTGTGTACGTGTACCAGTACTAAGAGGGCATAGTGAATCAATTTATATTGAAACTAAAAAACCAATTGATATTGATAAGGTGTTTGAATTATTAAAAAATGCACCAGGTGTAGATTTATATGATGATGTTGAAAATCAAATTTATCCAATGGCTACGCTATTTATTGGTGATGAATTAGTACATGTAGGACGTGTAAGAAAAGATTTAGATAATGATCATGGGTTGAGTTTGTGGGTTGTGGCAGATCAGCTTATGAAAGGTGCGGCATATAACTCTATTGATATAGGATTGAAAATGATTGAAATGGGACTATTATAAAAGGATGCTATTTATTAGCATCCTTTTCGATTTTTTCTATACATTCTTTTAAATTGTTAACAATATATTTTGCTTCTTTTATAACGTCGTTAGGTGAGTATGTGAAAGTAAAACTATTTTCAATACTTTTTATCATTGGAAGATCGTTCCAAGAATCCCCAATACAATAAACATCGTTTTTTGAAATGTCAAAATGATGTTGGACTATTTTTAATCCTTCACCTTTAGAACATCCGCGAGCACTTACATCTACATGATTTTGGTTTAAAAATGCATGTACATATTCACCATAGTTATCATTGATATAATGTGCTGTGAATTTTGCTTGTTCCATTTCGCTTATATCGTAATGGAAAGAAAAAGCAATAACAGTATCTTGAGTCAGCTCATCTAAGGAATTGATAGTTGAATATAATACATTTTTATATGATGCGGGTTTTGTATATAATAAATATAAATCATCGTGATAAGCAAAAGAGGCATTTGGTTCATTGACTGAATGATAAATTTCTTTTGCGATAGATATAGGAATAGATTTTTCGTAAATAATATTCATCTCACTGTCATAGATGATACTACCGTTTAACATAATGTAAAAATCATAGTGAATACCAAATGGATTATATAAGCCGTTAATACCATTTATATGTCTACCTGTGCATAAGCCAAAAAGATTGTTTGAACTTTGAAAAAATTTTATGCTTAAAGCATCGTCTTCCTTCATATGATCTTCAAACCATAAAGTATTGTCAAAATCACTTGCTAATAGTTTCATAAAAACACCACCTTTTTTTTATTATAATATAAAAAAGTATTTAAATAAATCACAATTTAACAACTGAAAAATATATTTATTTAATTCTAATGAAGTAATGTTTAAAAAGTCTTTAAACAAAATTGAATAAAACTTTATATTTTTTTCAAAAAAGACTTTACAAGAGGAAGATGGTGTGATATTATAACTGAGCACTCGACGAAACGGGTGGCAGGAACATTGAAAACTGAACAATAACACGTCAATAAGAATAAGAGAGTCAGAGAGATCTGACAAAAAACAAAAAGAGCTAAGAAAGACAGAAATTGTCTGAACATAAGACAATGGAGAGTTTGATCCTGGCTCAGGATGAACGCTGGCGGCGTGCCTAATACATGCAAGTCGGACGCATCACTTCGGTGATGAGTGGCGAACGGG
>JAZLDV010000021.1:0-5337 GCA_045614925.1 Coprobacillaceae bacterium
TTTTAAGAAGTTATTAATCATTTCATTTTTTCTAGAAACAGGTTGAATAAATTCTGGATGTTCTTCAATATGTTTCATTAAACGATCTTGATATTTAGATAATTTAAAGAAATATGCTTCTTCTTTAGCATCATGTACAGGTCCACCACAATCTGGACAACATCCATCTACTAATTGTGATTCAGTAAAGAATGATTCACATGCAGTACAATATTTCCCTTCATAATGTCCTAAATAAATATCACCTTGATCATATAATTTTTTAAAGATTTTTTGAACTTGTTGTTTATGATATGGATCAGTTGTTCTCATAAAACGATCATATGTAGTATTCATTAAATCCCAAATACGTTTTACATCTCCTGCTTTTTCATCAACGAAAGCTTGTGGATCAATTCCAGCTTCTTTTGCTTTTAATTCAATTTTTTGACCATGTTCATCAGTACCAGTTTGGAAATATACATTATATCCTTCCTGTCTTTTGTGTCTTACAATTGCATCTGATAAAATAATTTCATAAGTATTCCCAATATGAGGTTTACCTGAAGTATATGCAATCGCTGTCGTTAAATAATAATCTTTTGGATCTTTCATTATAATTTTCTCCTTTCAAACAAAAAAACGTCCTTATAAAAGGACGTTATATTAACGCGGTACCACCTTTTTTTATATCTTTCGATATACACTCAAACCCTTAACGCGGTTAACGTTTATCCCTATTAGAGATAACAGCTCCCAGACCATCTTCATAAAAGCTTGTACTAATTTTCACCAACCATTAGCTCTCTAAAACTTACTTTTAATCTCTTCTGTTCAATGCTTTTAACTATTACTTTATAAGGGTATCAAATAAGACATTTAAAGTCAATATCATTTCATTTTACTTTTGCAAAAAATAGTGTATTATGTTTATGGGAGGACTATTTTATGTTAGAACTATTATCATATGAATCAATACATCATTTATTAGAAATATTTGCACAATATGCAATTGTATTAACTGAATTTATCGGTTTAACTGTTATAGTTGTTGCCTCAGCTAAAGCTGTTCGTGGATGGATTAAAAATAATCCTCATACAAAATTAAATTTAGCAGAAGGATTGGCTTTAGGTCTACAATTCAAACTTGGTGGAGAAATCTTAAGAACTGTTATTATCAGAGATTTTAGTGAAATTATGCAGGTAGGAGCTATTATTTTACTTAGAGCTGCACTAACATTATTAATCCACTGGGAAATTAAAAATGAAAAAATTCATGAAAAAAAAGATTGATTAAAATAATCAATCTTTTTTCTTTTTTATTATGCTTTCTGAAAAAAACAATGATTTTAATATGAATATGATTCCAGATACTATGATAATAATTATAATTATTAATTCAATAAAGGATACATTAATTAATTGTAACTTTATTGAATTAATTATTGATAAAATAATAATGATAATACTTAAAAATATAACTTTATCTGCAAAATTATTTTCATTATCTTTTAATTTTAAAATCAGTCCACCTAATAAAGGAATTAATAATAGTATAGTAGGAACATATAAATTCCCTGCTTTAAAAAACCATGAAATCGATATTCTTGCATTTGAAAGAATTAAAAATATTCCTCCAATAAACAACAATAAACCTAATAACAAATCTCTAAAAGATGAATTTATTTTCATTCTTTATCTCCTAGTTATTTGTTCCATGATGATGTGCATAAGAATTAACATTTAATGCTTTAAATGAATAACCTAAATCTAAATAATATTCAATAATACTAGGTAATGCTTCTACTGTAGTCGTTTTAGCACTTGTATCATGCATTAATAAGTTAACATTTTTATATCCACCACCAGCTGTACTTTCTCTAATAATAGTTGATGTAGGCATAGTATTTCCATTTGCATCAGCACTACTAATATTCCAATCGAAATATTGATATCCTCTATCTCTTACTTCTTTAACTAAAGCACTCATAATTCCAACTTTATAGTTTCTAGAAACAGTATTAGAAGATCCTCCTGGGAATCTAATAACTTTACTTCTTTCTCCTGTAATACCATAAACCATATCACTAATTTTATTTAAATCATCAAAATAAGTATCTACAGATCTATAAATAGAATAATCATGACTATATGTATGTAAACCAATAGTATGTCCACTATCATGAGCTCTCTTAATTAAATGATTATAACTATGATTATTTCCAGTTACAAAGAATGTTGCTTTAATCTTATATCTATCTAAAATATCTAATATTTTTTCAGTATTAAATGATGGACCATCATCAAAAGTTAAGAAAATAGTTCTTTCAGGACTATCATCTGTCACATTTACTGGTCTTTCTTTAACAATCACATTAACGCTATATTCACTTATATTATTATCTAAGTCTTCTACTTTAAATTTAAGAGTATAAGTTCCTACTTTCGATAAATCAACTGCTGAAGAATCAACTGTAATCTTAGGATCAGTCGCTCTATTATCAATTGCAGTAATACCATCTAAATAATCAATCTTACCATTTACATAAACACTTCTATCTCTAACACCTTTTAATGTAGGTTTTTCAGTATCTTTCACAAGTTTAACAACAACATCTTTTTTTGTTTTATTTCCTGCTTCATCTTCAACTACAACTTTAACCTTATGTTCACCTTCTTTATCAAAATTATATTCTTTAGCAAAATAAGTTTCAGTTTTAGTTTCATCTTTAATATCACTTACAATATCATTGATATTCACTTCTTCACCTAAAAATAACTCTAAATCTTTAACAGTATAATCAGGATCAACAGTATCAACAACTTTAACTTTTACTTCATAATCTTTTTTACCAGTATTATAAACAATGCTATATTCACCTAACTTTGTAACATCTACAGATTCAGCATTAATCTTAACATCTTCCTGTTTAATCTTTCTTACTTTCTTAATATATTCTAATGGTTTCACTTCAGTATTCACTTCAACAGTTACACTCTTAGAAGTAAAAACAATTTCAGGTAAAGTCATATATCCAACAACGACACCAATAACTAAAACCATAAGAATACCAAGAATAGTTAACTTCCCTCTTTTACTCATTTTATCACCTTTCCTTATTATCTCTATTTTTTTACATATTATGCGATTATCCTCGCACAATCGCTATAATTGTTACACAAATATATAACAAAATCAAATAAAAAAGTGATAAAAATTACTCTTTTTTATCACTTTCTAATTGATTCAAAATACCCTTTGCAATCGCATCTGCAATACGCATTAACTCATTATCATCACAAAGATATTCATAATCTTCTCCACTAATATATCCAGTCTCAATCAAAATACTCTTTGTCGTATTCTTTCTTAAAACCATCAACCCACTATGATCAAAAATACCTCTATTCTCTGCTAAATCAAGATTCATAAGTTCTTTCATAACACTATTAGCAATCTCATCACTTGCTTCATCTTTCTTATAAATCTCCATTCCATTAATCGAAGTATTCTCATAAGAATTGACATGAATAGAAACAAAATAAGAAGCACCATACTGTTCACTAAATTTAGCTCTATTTAACAAATCAGCATCCTTATTACTTCCTAAAGACATATCAGTCTCTCTAGTCATCACAACACGAATATATTCATGTTCTGATAACTTCTGTTTAACTCTATGACCAATTTTTAAAACAATATCTTCTTCATACAAATCACCATTAACTGTACCCCCATCAGCACCACCATGCCCAGGGTCAATAATAATAGTTACACGATCTTCATGTTTTTTAACCTTATCAGATACTTCAAAATTATCTTTAATTTCATTATTATCAAATAATGAAACAACCATTTTCACCATACCAAACAAACATGCTATTAAAAGAAAAAAAGCAACAGCAACTATAATAACACGATCCATTCTTAGTCTTTTACGTTTTGCCATGACATCACCTCATTCAAATTATAACAAATTTCTATCATATTTGCTTATCTTTTTTTCAAATAATATCATTTAATAACAAAAAAAACACAAGCTATCTTAGCTTGTGTTTCATCATTATTTTACCTTCACTGCAGAACCATCAGATGTAATCTTCCATCCATCAATAATTCCACTTGTCTTCATAGCACCATTATTGTCTACATAATACCATTTATTATTTGTCTTAATCCATTCACTTGATGCCATAGCTCCATTATCATGCATATAATACCATCTGTTATTTACTTTTTGCCATCCTGTTTTCATATATGAATCTAGATAATACCAGTTATTATTGATATATTGCCAACCTGTCTGCATACATGAATTTAAATAGTACCATTTCCCACCATCTTGAATCCATCCAGTCTTCATGGCTGATTCTAAGTAGTACCATTTTCCATCAATCTTTTGCCATCCTGTTAGCATAGCACCATTTTCACCTACATAGTACCATTTATTATTTGTCTTAATCCATTCATTTGCTTCTATGATGCATGAGTCATTGAAGTAATACCATTTATTATTGATATTTGCCCATTCATTACGTTTTAACATATCATCTTCAAAGTAAACCCAGCTATTTCCATCAAAATTCCAACCTTCTTTGAAATAATGATATTCAGGATGTACTTTAATATCATCTTGAACATTTTCTATTACATAATATCCATCCTGTAATCTTAGTTCTTTGCCATCTACAAATAATGTAATAGTACCTTCACTATGTTCTGTATAACTTAATTTAAATTTGACATCATCACCTTTATTAACAACATATCCACCATATAAGTTATCATAAGGATAATCTTTTTCCATATCGATATAAAACATTAATCCCTGATCTTCAGAAAAACTAACATAACATTTTTCTTCATCATAAAAAACTTCAGTATAACCAATCAATGTATATTCCTGAACATTTTCAACAACATACCATCCATCTTTTTGAGCAAGAGGCTTTTTGCTAGAATCACTATAAGTAAAACTTACAAAGTCTGTAGGATAAGATGTCGCATCATCATTATAATGCACTTTAAATCTGAAGTCTTCACCCTTTTCTACAACATATCCTCCATATTCACCATCCCATACATATCCTTCATCCACTTCAACTTCAAACATCAAACTAAATGAAGATGGAAATACAACCATTATTGGATATTCATCACTGCTTGCTTTAGCATTTACTATTGTCCCACTTAATACAAATGATAATGCCAACACTAACGCAAATAACTTTTTAATTATTCCTTTCATAAATATATCCTCCTTATATATTTATATTAACACTTAAATAGTAGCAATACAATTTTTTTAAAGATGTTATAAATTTTAGCATACAGATATAATTATATAATCAAGTCCC
>JAZLDV010000022.1:0-14269 GCA_045614925.1 Coprobacillaceae bacterium
AATAAATATAAACTTGAATTTATATAATAAAAGTATATTAATTATTTATCAAAAAAAAATATTTGGAGATTTAAAATAAATGTATTATATTTGTATCATAAATGAAAAAAAAATATGAGCGTATCTTTATTTGAATATAATATGAGTAATATACCTGAAAATTATTTGGTATATATTGATGGTGAAAAGAAATTTGGAGAACTTCAGAAAAATGATGTTATATACATCGGAATGTATATATGTGGTTCTATTAAAGTTTATGAAATAAAATTGAAAGATAATAAATTTCATACATCAAAAGATTATAATGTATATCTATCATTAGATAATAAAGATTTTAAGAAAGCAACATTTGGTCCTAAAAATGGTTCAAGATGGTTTGGTCAAGGATATAGTTATAGTTATTCAACCGAATTAATTCCAGAATCATCAATCTGTGTAAAACATGGAAATCTTACGGCATTTGGAACTAACAAGGATACAGTAATAGAATATATTAAAAAAGGAATCAATGATTCTATTAAACATACTAATGAACAAATAATATCATTAGAATCAAAAATATCAAACATGAAAAAAAGTTTAGAAAATATTGTATTTATTTAATATAAAAATAATTATTATTTTAATTTTCTTGTAAAATTATTTGGACATGTCAGAAAAATATATTATCTTTGCAATGTAAGATATATTGTTGAATAAAATACAAGTATTATGAACATTCAAAAAAAACTAAAGACAATTAATAGTTTAATTCTCGATTTGCAAGATAAAATTCAATGTGCAGAAATAGAACTTTTTAATGATATCAAACTTCTACTATTACAAACAAATTTTGTTGAAATTAAATATGAAAATGGAAAAAAAGATTTTATATACACTATGAAAATTTTTGATAGTGATAATAAGTGGTATATATCTGGAATTAAATGTGACAATAAAAAAAATATCGAAATAGGATGTATTGAAATTGAACACATTAAAAAATGTAAAGATATCAAAAGCATTGAACCTATTATATTTTTTAATGTGGTTAAAAAATTAAATATAAATTGGCAAGCGAATGATATAACACAAGCATGTTTGAAAAATAAACCAATAGATATATCTGATAATGATATGTTGCCATCTGTGGGATATTGTAGATTGTCCAAAAAACACGGAACATATGATAGACAGCAATATAATATATCTAAAAAATCCACAGAAAATGGATATAAAGTTAATAGGTTTTTTTGTGAAACGCTATCAGGAGACACACCATTCAATAAAAGAACTGGAATACTTGAGTTAATTGAATATTGTTCTATGTATGATATACATAAATTATATGTATCTGAATTTAATAGATTAGGCAGAACAACAAAAACAATATTGGATGGAATATCATTTTTACGAAAGAATGGTATACAAATTATACATGTTGTTCTTGAAAACATTATCATAGACGAAGATTATATAAAAAACAATTATAGAGAATTAAAACATCTATGTAAAAAATCAGAAGAAGATAGAGAGAATATAGTGAATAGAATGAATATGGGTTTAATGGCATACAAAGAAAAACTAAATAATGGCGAAAATGTTAAACCTCTGGGTAGAACAATTGGGTTTAGATATGATGATAATCACTATAAAGAAAAATATCATAAAGAAATTGAACTTTTATTGCAGGGTGTTTCACAACGACAAATCGAAACAATTACAGGAACATCTCTATCTACAATTAAACGTTTAAATAATAGGTTTAAATGTAATTGCAAACAAAAATAAAATTATATATGGACAGCAAATTCTATTGCTGTTCATTTTTTGTAAAAAAACTCGCAAAAATATTTGGTAATTAGAAATAAAACCATTATATTTGTATCAAGAAATAAAATAAAGCAATATGGATTTAGTTGAGAATATTAAGAAGCGTTTTGAGTATGGCGACCCCTGTATGGAGAAGTTGTCAACAATGCCTATAAAGGATATCGTAGCAGTTATTGAGAAGGTGTGGGAGGGTTCTTGTGACAATTTTTACAACTCGCTATCGGATAGTAAGTATCTCAAGGACGCATATAACGACAGAGGTATTTTTGTCGAATATGATTCTAATTTTGCTATCAAGAAAGTAAAAGTGAGTTGGGCATATTGGGATTGTGTATATATCGAGCTGTCAGCATATGGTTTGGTGGCAACATATAAACCTGAACACGGTTCATATAAAGACATCATTGACTTAACTTGGGGTCTTGTTGAACATTTATTTAAAATGTAACAACAGAGTATAATATATATTAATTAAATTGGAAATGATTATGTTATCAGAAATTGATAAGAGTAAGTGGGTTATAATTGAGGGATATCCTGATTATCTAATAAATCCAAACGGACAGATTTATAGCACAATAAAAGATAAAATACTTCGTGGTCAAAAAGTTAATGGATATTTGAGAGTAGAACTTCAAAGGGGCGGCGAGAAAAGCACAAGGCAATTTATACATAAATTAGTCGCAAAGACTTTCATACCAAATCCAAATAATATGCCTAAAGTATATTTTATTAATGGTGATCATCTTGATTGTAGAGTGGATAATATTAGATGGGGTACACAAAAGGATGTACAAAATACAGATATTGCGAAAATTAATAAAAGCAAATGGCAAAAAGGTAAGAAAAAATCTAAAGAATGGGTAGAAAAATATACAAAGTCTATCCAAAATAGTAAGGGCATAAAGGTAAACCAATATACAACCAACGGCGATTTTGTTGCAAAGTTTAATGCTTATGGTGAGGCTCATAGAATGACAGGAGTTCAAGCGGCTTCTATTAGAAGATGTTGCTTATGGAAAGTAAAAACGGCTGGTGGATTTATTTGGAGACACGCTGACAGCGAATAAACAAAATAATAATTATTTTTATGTTTGATAAATCACAAAGATCTAAATTTGACTATTGGTTTGCACATTGAATGTAGTCGTTTTACAAAATTAGCATCTCCATTGACCGCAAGAGAGGAATACACACAAAATCTTTATGATAATCCATATTTACCAACTTGGATAAAACACGGTATAGAATCAACATTAATTAAACTTGGATTATAAAAACATGGATAAAGTATATGAACAATTAAAAAAACATTTAGAGGAAACACCGAAAGAAATTCTTGAAAAAGAATTTTTTGAAATAGATTGCAATATTGAAGGCATTGATCATAAACTACCTAATGCAAAAAAGTTACTAAAGAAAAAACAATGCAGAAATAGATGGAAATATAATATTTTTCCAAAAATTAAAAAAACTGCTATTTGTGTAACACCATTATTGCTTGCATTTTGTGGAGGATATTGTCAAGGATGTGGTGTTCACTGGTTATGGTCTGTAATTGGTTTTTTATCCGCAGGATTACTTGAATTATTAATTATACAACATTAATCAATTATGACACAAGAAAACTTTAAAAAACAAATAGAAATCTTTGTTGATAGATGTCAACAAAAAATGTTAAACACAAGCAATTATGAAGAACAATATCGTTGTAGAGAAGATATTGGTCTCATCAAAGCAACAATAGCGAGAACTATGCGTCTATGTTTAACATATCCTGAACTGGCAAAAGAATATATGGATAAGTTGCCAAAAGCAACAATGGATTAAATAAAAAAACGAATGTTTGGAATTTACAAATTTAGATAATACTAATTGATGTTTTAATTAAATATGTCAACTGAATAAAATATGTTAAAAGAATTATTTGAAAAAAATAAGAATATCATAATCAACACAGACATTGATGGATTTCTTTGCGGTATGATACTTCAAAAGTATTACGGATGTAAGGTTGTTGGATTTAGCAATAGTAGAGATACAATTTGGGTATCACCAGAAATCAACGATATATACTCACCTATATACATAGACATATTTGTAAATAATCCAAATGTAATATGTATAGACCAACATATAATAGCATTCAATAAACAACATCATAATAAGTTAGTAGGTTATGGAACAAAAATCAATCCTAACTTAGATAGAGAAAGAACTTTTGTAGGAGATATACAAAGTGACTATTTCCACAAATACCCATTCGGAACGGTTCATTATATAATCGCATTGATGGCAAAGGAAGGCATTGAAGTTGAACTACCAGACCTATATAAAAATTACAATGTAAAAAATTTTAACATAAACGCTGGACATATTATATTGCGTGCTGATGATGCACTGTTTTCTACATTGGGTACATATAGAGAAAATGCATTGGATTGGTGGCAATATCTTAACCAAAGTAATTCAAAAGCAATTAAAGATTTAACAAATTTTATTGACTTATGCGATATCAATAAAAATAAAGAGTATAAAGAAAATATCGCTAGCTTCTTTAAATTGTTGGATTGTGATGGTATTGATGGTGCTTTCAATACAATAACCGATACAAACGGTTATATTTTAGAGAAAGTGGTAAAATATATTCGTATAATTAGTAAAATAATGGGTATGGAACTTACAATACCCGAATACTATTATACATACAAAGGCGTTTATAAAATAGATAAACGTAATAAAATAAGTAACATGGATGATATACTAAAATCAGAAAGTCTTTATTCTTATGCGTTTATTTTTGGTCCATTTTCTAAAAATTCTAATTTTAGTTATACTATTGATATGAAAATCAAACAAGAAGACTTATGGTATACATAACGACAACTGCTTGAAAATAATGAAAGATATCCCTGACAGGTCAAGAAACGAGAACGATTAATATCAACAATCAAATTTATAACATAAAATGAGTTTAAATTATTCAACCATTAAAAAAGATAATAAAAATACCAGACGGTATGTATGTTTCAAAATTATCGAAAAAATAGTTGTATATAATCAAGGTGAACCATTTAAAGAATATACACGATTCTATGGAGATGAATTATATGTTATATATGAAAACGGCAAAGTAACATTGACATTCAATGAAAATGATGCATCTATATTTTTTGATAGTGATAATCCAAATAAAGTATATCTTGATCTTATAGACAAGTTGAAAAACAAAACAATTAACGGAGATGGAATACAAGTTATTGAATATAATGAATTACACAATATAAGTTCGGAGATTTTACATTATCCAAATCGCCATTATCCAGATTTAATACAACCCATATCTATATATAACGCATATTCACAGACTCGTACAAAATCTTATGAACGAAGAAACAAAGAATTAAGGTTAGAATATTATGAACAGTTGGTTTCGAATATTAATATTTACGGTTGGGAATTAAATAATGACGATTGGAATTATATCAACAACGCCAGTAAAGAACAACTTAAAATATTATTAGATTTAAATAAAGGTCGAAAAAAATTTTATAGAGGAAGATTGTTTAAAAGATAAAAAATATATTATGGATATAGTATTGAAAATGATAATAGTAATTATTATAACAATATGTATAATGCTTTTAATTGGCATTGTATTGTATTTTGTGGATAAACATACTTATAACAATGGTGTTTGTAAAAAATGTGGTGGGACTATGAAATGTTTTGATACAGATAGTCAGGGTGGTTATGGTTACAGTTGTGATAAATGTGAAAACCATTTTTGGATTAGTTGGTATAAACCTTAAAATAATTGATGAGTTTTGTTTATATTATTTACCATTATTAAAACTAAAAATTATGTTCACACAATCATGTTTTATTAGGAAAAACACACCTGAATTAAGAAAAAAATTAGAAGATTTAGGATATAAAAAAAGCGAGTTTGGTAGTGATTTGAACAATTCAATTGCCACAACAGTTTTTAATGATAAACCATCATATACTTGTATAAGAGAGCAATCTTTTGATGACACAAACCCACATACAACTTGGGGGTTTGAATTTAGAATTGATTGTGGCGACAGCGAGGAACTATTCCTTGCATTAGCAGCATTAAGAGATGATACAGATAAGAATCAATATTGTATTGATAGTGAAGGTAATTGGTTCTTATATAATAAAACCTATATTAGACTACTTTCAAAAACTGTTGTTAATTGGCATAAAGCAACAGTAAAAGAAATAATTGGACATTTTAAAACTAAATAATTATGAGTGAATTTGAATTTGTACCGTTTAAAATCGCAAAGAAACTAAAGGAAAAGGGGTTTAAAGAGAAATGTCTAACCTATTATGATGTAATAGATAATGTTGGATTATTGTATAATACACAATATACTAACGATTTGTCTCCTTGTCAATATACAGATTTGTTACAAAGTCATAATACAGATGTATCAACATACCAATCGGATGATAGTGAATATTGTGTGGACGCACCTACAATACCACAGGTTCTTAATTGGTTGAGAGTAGTATTAGAAATAGACATTATACCAAAAATTACAATTTCATGGTGTGGAAATTTAAACAGAATAAGACTTTATTCTTGCAATATATATTCTCCGAGATTAAACAAACCAATTGAAACAAAGTATTTTGAATCTTATGAAAAACCTATACTTGAATGTATAGATTATGCTTTAGACAATTTGATATAATATATGGAAATAAAATCGAATAACATGTACAAAATTAACAAAGAAAATATTAAAAAACATCTTATTGACAACGGTTGGACTGATGAATCGTTTAAAAATAATGAAATTGAATTAATATGTTATAAATCACCTAACAAACAATACTCTCTTTTTAAGAGACCCCTTGTACACGAAGATAATGATAATATTCATAGTTACATATTACAAATTAATGACAGCAAAATGTGTTTATTGGCATCATGTGATGTTGAATATATAGAACAAATTAATGCATTAATAAAAATTTATAACGAACCCAGTGCATTAGACGTGTTATAAAAAAACTGAACTTACATTATTAAAAAACACAGATATGTATAAAGCAGTTAAAAAGAATAAAACATATAAAAAAAGAAAGTTAGTCATCTATGATGATAATGATAAACGAATTGTAGATGTTACACCTTGGGGTGGATGGTTTTGTTGGTCAAATAGATTTGATAAAAATTTCTCACTTGTAAGAATGGAAGTCTTAAAAAATCTTTATTGGTTGCTTGGACAAGATTGTGATGAAGAAGAATGGGAGAGAAGTATTGAAAGATGGGATACTGGAAAAGGTGTAATGGGATCTGTTACTAATGAATCTCAATTCTTTAATGAAAATGAGAAACTTGCAGCAAGAATGTCATTTAATCAACATATAGAAAATACAAATTAATCTAAAAATAAAAAAATAATAATTATTTTTTATAAAAAAATTTTGAAATATGAAATAAAACTATTATATTTGTATCGAATTAATAATATAAAGTTTAATTTTATGAAAAAAATAGAAATACATATTTTGATGGGTTTACCAGGTTCAGGTAAAACAACTTGGAGAAAACGAAATGAATTTAAAACAAGCGATTATCGTAGTTATTATTGCACTTCACTTGATTGTGATGAATACTTAATTGAAAATCCAGACGCATATAATTTTGGACGTTATCATACTATTATAGACGTTATAAAAGAAAAATTTAATGTAGATCCTGACAAGTTTATGTGCATTGATGGATTAATCACTACAAATAAACAAGTGAAGGAAATAATCACATTAATAAATAAAAAGATTCGAAAAAAATATATAGATATTATTGATGATTTCAGAATTGTTATACATCATTGGAGAGAAAATCGTGATAACTGTCTATATAATGATAAGTATCGTAGAGATAAAAGTTGTAAAGCATCAATTATGAACTTGCCTCTTGATGACCCAAATGGATATGATTTTGAATCAGAAATCGAAGTATGTATTGAATATCATGATGTTATGAAAAAAACTATTTACGAAGGAGAGTTTGAACCAATATCAAGAAAAGACAATACAATTCGTTCAAATACTTGGTGTTCAGGTGGAGATTGGGCTGACTGCTGGGGGAATCGTGGTGCTTGTAAAGTGGAGAATCCTGTGGCATTTACAGAACTTAATAATCTTCTTGAACGAATCTGCCCAGATCTGACATTCTTACAATACAAGAAAATTGAACAAGAATGTATTGAAATTGAAACATACTATGATTATGATTATTATGGCGGTTGTCAACAGGATTCATACTATGAATGTAATTTAATAAAATTATATGAAACATTGATGGAGATGGGATTAATCTCTGAAGAAATATAAAAAACTATGGAAAATATCAAAGAAAAACTCAAACAAATTCTTGAAATTTATGAGGATGATGAAAATAGATTTGGCGGATATACTGCAATTGAAAGATTACATGATTCAGCACCAGAGGATTATATAGAAAGTAGAACAGATTGGGATAGTTTAAGAAATTATGCAGATGATATGTATTATATGCTATATAATATTAAAACTTTAATTGAAGAATGTGTTGATTAAATGAGTTTTTAAACAAATAATTAAAGATTATGACAGATAAAGAAAAAAAGAAATTTGACATAGCATTGATAAATTCACGTGTTGTATATTGGCATATGAAGAATGATGACGGAACATTTGAATCATATATGGATAGAATTAATAATTATTTAAAATGGTTATTAGATTTTCCATCTGAAAAACCTCGTTTCAATGCGATGAAAAAGGTCAAGGAATATATCATCAAACATAATATATCCGATGAATTTTTAAGAGATTATTGTTCCAAATTGGAACATGATAATCCAAAAACAAAATATAACTATAGAAAATGAGAAACGAAGATGAACTAACTCGTTGCAAGAACGATATCGTGTATTTTGTGGAAAAATACGTGAGACTAAAGACAGATGATGGCATAATGCTATTGAATTTAACAGAATCACAAAAGAAATATTTACGGAAACAATATACAAATTCTACTTATGGCAAACGGAAACGAAGAATTAATTAAGCTGTTCAAACAGAAATATAAATTGACTGAAGAACAGAGCGATGAAATCATTTCACTTGTAACAGCAAGAATTGACAAACGATTAAGTGAAGAACGTATTGAAATGATTAATATAGCTGACAAGTTGAACGCTAAATACTCAGGTAAGATAGTGTATTACAATCAATACGAGGCGGGCGGTTGGATTTGCAACTGTCGTCGAGTGGTATATGACGTGAACATGGATTGCTTCAGATTTGAGGGTAGTAGATACGTTCTTCTATCAGAAAATGAACATATAGGTTATGGATATGCTTTTGTTGAGGATTATGCTGATGATGGTGCGGAATATAATTTCGACGAAGAGTGCTATGAAGACGAACTCGAAATTCTCGAAAGCATAGATGACGTTAAGGAAAAAATAGAAATTATCAATGAACTTAGCTTATACAATTTTTAATATTATGACAAAGAAAGAATTAGAAAAATATGAGGAAATGCAAGGTGCATTTCAAACGAGATGTGAAATGGTCTGTCATATTTTAAGTCCATTGGATGACGCATACAAATATGTATATGATTTTAGCATCGATGGTGATAATGTATGTGGATGGGGTGAAGAGTATTGGCAATATGGTGGATATGAAAAGTATTATGCAGAATTTCCTAAAAAATACATCTATATGGATGATAAAGAAATTCAGAAGATAGTTGATGCAGAACTTAAAAAGAAAGAGGATGAAAAAGATCGAAAGAAAGCAATATACGAACAGATAAAGGCTGAAAAGGAAAAAACTGAATATGAACGACTGAAGAAAATATATGGATGATATGAAACGCATCATTGAAATCTTAAGACAAAGCCTCATCAAATATATTAATGAACGAACAATTTATAAGTATCAGCCTATTTATAATGATTTCGTGCCTAAAAGTGTACGCACGTCTGCGGATCTTTTAACATACGAAGATAACATCAGAAAAATGAATCCATATTATACATGTTTTGATGGTCAAACAATCTATGTTCGTGATGAGGGAAAGGTGTATATGCTAACAGATTATGCAAATTGCAGATCGATGTCATCTTGGAAGGTAATTGGAACAAAAATAGAATGTGAACGTGAAAAAGATTTATGGATGATGAAAATTGGAAATGATTGTACAAAAGATACACTTGGTTCAAAAATGAGAAATCATCTATCGCCATTTTATAATGCATTATGTGCAATATCTCATTGTAAACAAGATGTTAAAGAATGTGGTATAACAAAGGATACGCTATTGGAATATTTATTTAATTCATATGAAGATATGTTTAATTCATATAAAGAATTATTAAATATATCGTATAATTCAACATTAGATAAAAATGAAGTAATTGATTAAAATATAAAGATTATGGAATTAGGTATAAAAGGTAATGAAACACATGGTGATGAAATAATTAAAATACTCGAAATGCTGGGTGGTAAAAATCGTCATGAAATGAGAGGTAGTATTTATAATAATTATTTTTATTACATTGACGGCGAATATAAAGATATAAGTTTTTCATATATTGGTCCCGATGAAATAAATGGATACAAAATTTTTTCTTTGGATGAATTTTTGGAAAAATTCCCATATAAAGTTGGAGATAAAGTGGGGTTTTGGTCAGAAGTAGATTATTATGGGCGTACAGAATTGGAAACTTCAGAAATAACATCAATGAGATGGAATTCTGCTCGTTGTGAAATAGCATATAGATTGAAAGGTAAATGTAAAGAATTTTATAAAAGTGATATTAAATGTAAAGTAAATGATGACAAAGAACCGCAAATCGACACGTCAATCGACTATTATGGAGAAATAGTAAAATCAATGAACGAAGAATTAGCAAAAAGACGATCAGAGATCGTTATGGAAACTTTATATACGGATGGAATAACATGTGAATTTTTGAAAAAACGTGGTTTTACAGTACCAGAAGGTTATCATTTTTCTGATGGTAGTGGAAATATCATCGACGCAACAGAAATACGATTGGTAAAGAACCCACCATATTATCCAAAAACTTATGAGGAATGTTGCGATGTATTGAATATTCCTAATGATGAACGTTACATTGATATAGATGTTCCATTGGATTATAATAAGTTATTATTTGTATTGACCAGACTTCTCATCTGTCGTGACGCATATTGGAAAATCGCTGGTGAGTGGTTGGAATTGGATAAACCTTGGGAACCAGATTTTAGTGACGATTCCCCAAAATATAATATATTCAAATATGAAAATGAAATAACATTAAGTGATAATAATTGGAGTAATAGAATACTTGTTTTCCCAACTCTCGAAATGCGAAATGCTTTCTATGATAATTTTAAGGATTTAATTGAACAATGTAAGAAGTTATTGTAATATGCAGATTAATTATAAAATATTGACTAAAAATTCCAATAATTTGGATGAATTTATTGATTTGGTACAGGTTAGTCAAAATAATATGTTGCCAATACCAAATATTGGTGAGCTTGTATTACTCGATAAAATTTTATACAAGGTTGTCCATAAGGTTATTGCATTAGATGAGGATAAAGTGCCTTGTAAAATTAATATTGTATTGGATGTGATATAGTTATGGAAGATTTTATGGGCAAGTAAAGAATTTCCTATTAGAAAAATATTTATAGCGGATAAAATTATATCCGCTTTTTTATAAAAAATAATAATTATTTTTTAATTTAATATCAAAAAATTTGGTTGTTTTATAAAATTGTATTATCTTTGTATTATAAAATATGGAATAATAGATATGAAAGAAAAAATTTTAAAATTGATAGAAATGTGGAATGATGATTCTAAAAAAGTATCATATGCCGCAGAAAAGGAATTGTGTAAAATATTAACAAATATAATGGTAAAGAAAGAAACCATTGAAGATACTTGTCATGCAAATATTATGTCATATCCTGATAAAATATATTCAATAGACTGGTGTAACGATAGTTATAAGAATGGTGAAAGGATTATAAATTCTATAATATGTAATGATGAAGAATTCAAATTCGAAATGAAATGGTTAGATATAGATTATGAAAAATACTTTGAAGAATTGAAAGAAAAACATATAGAATATCTTGAAGGTCTTATTAAACGAATTGAGGATAATATTGCAAAAAATAAGAAAGATTTGGAACATTATAAAAATATAAAATTTGAAAACATAATATTATGACAGAAGAATTATTTGAATGGTTAGAATTTAGATTTTATCATGATAACCATGTTAAGTATAGAAAATATTTTAAAGAATGGGTTTCCAATCTAACACCTAATCAAATAGAAGGTTTTTATAAACAAATGATCACACAATTATAAGAATAAACATCTTAAAAATATGAGTAGTTATATAACATCAAATGAATAAAAATTATGATACAAGAAAACAAAGTATTATGTGAATGGTTTTTTAACTTATTAGGTTATTTTAATCATTATTCTTTTTTCACTAATAAAGAATGGAAAAAAATAGATGGATTTGAAAATCATGATGAAGCTGAAATTAAATGTGCTTTTATGCACTATTGGTTCCATCATAAATTTCTTTACTTCACATGTCCTGTAGGTATGGGTTGGTTTGCTGAAGTAAGTGAAAGTACATATAATAATTATATCGCAGATTACAAACCTGTTATAAACGCTTTTGAACAATGGTTATGGAGTCAAAGATAAATTAACTTAAACATTTATTGAGAATATGAAAATCATTTTAAATAGAACAATCGATGGTGTCTTGTATGATGTTTTATATAAACAAATTGGAACACACACATATCAAGAAGTTTTAGTACCAAGAGTTGAAATTAAAAAAGACAATAATTATGAAACTTTGGATAGCAAGAAATACAGATAATACATTAGTTTTATTTCAAAGTAAACCTATTCTTGGATCAGATTTCATTTGGGAAGAATTATTAAATGAAGATTGTATGTATATAGAAGAATATCTTTTCCCTGAAGTAACATGGGAAAATTCACCTCAAGAAGTTGAACTTAAATTAGTTAAGGAGAAGTAAAATTTATGACACAAGAAGAAAAAGATTTGTTGTTGAAAGATCTCTGCGGTAGGTTGCCTTATAAAGTTTGCGCACAAATACCAGATGAATATGGTGGTTACACATCAGCGATAGAAAGTATTGATATTGATGGATTTGTTAAAGATTTTGAAGGTGTTCTGATAGAAATAGAATATATCAAGCCTTATCTCTTCCCTCTTTCAAGTATGACAGAGGAACAAGCAAACGAACTATTTGATTTATTTGGTATTTCTATATTAGATTCAATAGGAGGAGATTATATCAAAATCAATGAATGTACAGGTATTACATTTTTCTTAAATAAAGGATTTGATGTCGAAACTCATCTTGATAAATTGATGAATTGGTTACACAAAAACAATTTCGACTATAGGGGTCTAATTCCGATGGGATTGGCAATAGACGCAACAGGATTAAACATTTATTGAATATAAAGAAAGCAACGGAGGAATAATATATGCAATATATTTTAACAAAACAAGAATATGACGATCTTGTCCCAAGATCAATATATGTAGCGAGATGTGAAGAAATCAAAGAATTACAACAATTAGTTATGAAAGCAACTGGTTATACATGTAGATATGACTCGCAGGGCGAATATGTGTATTTTTATTGCGATAACTGCCCAATTGCACAATTTGATTGCGGTAAAAGAAAAGAATTTAGTAAATAAAAATTGAATAATTAAATTAGATAAAGAATGATAAATATTAGTAATAAAGAAATTATAGGTGCGGTAGCAGGTAATATATATCGTATGCATCCATACCATATGCCTGAAGGCATTGATAAAATTATTGGACATTTGGTTAAAACTTTAGATGAGATACCAGATTGTTATGGGCATATTAAAGAAAGTTTTAAGATATTTGAATTTAATGATTTTAAAGACTTTGAAAAATGGATTCAAAACATTTTAGAACAAGTGCCTGAATATAATGAACTTAATGTTTCAAGAGAACTCAAAGAAAAAGGTGTACATTATAACGATTCTGAAAATACTGGTTTTAAATTCACATCAAGATATGATGTAGAAACACAAGACAGTCGTTATAGTGATTTTATTGATATGGGTGCATTAATTAGAAATATTTGTTGGGATATCGATAAATTACAACAGGTTAATGACGATTGTTTTTTATGCAAATATGCTAAAGAATATGGTAGTATGGTACCAGGTGATGAAAGATGTTCAACTTGTATTTGTAATCCCGATATAAAATATAAAAGAGAGTCTCATCCTATGTCTATTAAACCAAGAAAAGATTGGACTGAAGAAGAAAAAATAAAATAT
>JAZLDV010000023.1:0-6890 GCA_045614925.1 Coprobacillaceae bacterium
AGTACAAGCCGTATAATTTTATTAATATAATCTTGTATATTTTTCAAAGTAGTGTTCGTTACGTTCATATCCACCATCTAAGTTTGCACTCATAAATACTTCTACTTCACATCCCATATCTCTTAAACATGCGCAGATGGCTGTACTTAAGCATGCACAGATATATGAGTTAGCAATAGATGATGTAGGGAATATAACAGCACCATGGTTAGGTAATGGTGTTGCAGCATCTCCAATTTCTCCACAGTTATCAATAACAATATCACTAACTTCATATAATTTCTTTCCACTTTCATGTCTAGAAGTAACAGAAGCAGAATGTTTTAAGTTAGTAATACAAATAACATGTGCACCACGTTTTTTTGCTTCCATTGCTAATTCTACAGGATAAGGATTTCTTCCTGAGTTTGATGCAATTAATACGACATCCCCTTTAGAAATATAATATAAATCAGCTAATATTTTTGCATATCCTGGTAATCTTTCAATCATCGTAGATTTTGTAGGATGATCAGTTAAAGTTAATTCAGGTGTTAAAATAGGAACAGTAAAAGCTAAAGAACCAGCTCTTCCATATAACTCTTCAGCAACAGTATGAGAATGCCCACTTCCACTTACAAAAAACTTATGACCATCTTTATGTGCTTCAGCAATCATTTTTGCTGCATGATAAAGATTGTCTATTTGAGTTTTTTGAATTTCATTTACAATATTATTTCCTTTAGTAAAAACAGTTTCCATTATTTGATACATATATATATCCTCCTATAACACTGTAACTATATCATATTTGTATTTTTTTATAAATAATATAAAAAAATAATCTAGTTTTTATTGTTTTTTAGGTGTGTTCTACAAAAAGTTTTTTAAAAACATAAAATTAAGTTTTCTATTAGCAAAAAAAGGTATAAAATATTAATGTATAAAATTATGAAAGGATGGGGAATAAAAGTGAAAAAGTTTATCTTATCTTTAATGTGTGCTTTTATGATCTTTGCTTCTGTTTCACCAGTACAGGCGCAAGTATCATTAGACGCATTAAATAACGCGATTGCTAATGTGAATGCATTAGATGAAGAAAAATATTCGGATGAAACTTTTGGTCTTTTAGAAGACAAGGTCAAAGCTGCTAAATCATTAAGTGCACCTACGCAACAAGATATTGATGATGCAGTGGCTGCTATTTTAGAGGCTGTAAATAATTTAGCACCTCGTTATCCTAATCTTGCATTAAATAAAACTGTAAGTGTATCGTCTGCTTATAATAATACTAAGTTTAAAGCAGCAAATGCAACTGATGGTGACATGAATACAAGATGGGGAAATAATTATAATAGTAGTTCTTATAAAGGTGGAAACCAAGAAGAAACAATTACAGTTGATTTAGGATCTAAACAATCAATTAATACAGTTTTAGTGAACTGGGAAACTTCTTATGCAAAAAGTTATACTATTATGGGTTCTAATGATGGAACAAACTTCTTTGTAATTAAAGATGTAACAAAGAGTGCAAAAGGAACAGATGTAATTGATAACTTAGGTGATGTATCTGCACGTTATATCAGATTAGGTTTACATAAAGCATCTGGTAAATATGGATATTCAATCTGGGAACTTGAAGTTTATGAAAAAAATCCATATGATACAATTTATTATAATTTAGTAAATGATGCTTCTATGAGTGCATCATCTACATATAATAGTGCAAATTTTGCATTAAAACATATTAATGATGGAAATTTATCTACAAGATGGGGTAGTGATTATTCAGTACCTAGTGAAAACGAATATGTTATTGCTGATTTAGGTAAAGTATGTGCAGTAGATAGAGTTAAAATTAATTTTGAAAATGCATATCCTACTAAATATAAAATTCAAGGTTCAACTGATGGAGAAACTTATACAGATTTAACTGGTGAGTTAACTGGTGTCGTTGGTGAACAAACTATTAGTAATTTAAATGCAAATGTCAGATTTGTTAAATTATTCTTCTTAGAAGCTGCAACAGAATATGGATATTCAATTTATGAATTAGAAATCTTTAGTCCTAGAAAATATGATTTAAATGTGGCAGTAGATGCTTTAGAAGAAAAATTAAATAATATTACAGTTGGAACAACTGATGGGACTATGTCTCAAAAAGATTATGACAAATATGCTGCTATCTTAGCAAAAGGGCAAGCTGTAATAGAAAGTGCTGATAGCACAAAATTAGAAATCTATAAGACATTAATTAATACAAATAAAGCATTAAGTAATGTAGATGGTGATGTGATTTCAGGTGTAGCATCTGTAATCATTTATCCAAAACCACAAAGTATAACTGAGTATTCTTTTAATGGATTTAAATTTGAAGGAAATGTTGATATCGTTGTTCATGGTAAACAAGATGAAGCAACATTACCAAAATTAGAAGCATTATTAGAAAAACATGAAATTTCATATCAATATGCTGATTCAGTAACAACTGATGGTGCAATTGTTTTAGCAACAAAATGTGATGATGAATCATGTACATATTGTAACAGTGATGATGAAGCATTGAACCAAAAACAAGGTTATATTTTAGAATCATCAAATGAAGTGAATGAAAAAGGTCAGATTACTATTGTAGGTGCTGATACTGATGGAACATATTATGGTGTTATGTCTATGTATCAGTTATTTGAACAAAAAACAACTGATGGCAGATTAGCTGAAGTTTATGTTTCAGATTATCCTGATGTAGAGTTCAGAGGATATGTAGAAGGATTCTATGGTATTCCTTGGACATTTGATGATAGAGCAAGATTATTTGAAGATACGTCATTATATAAAATGACAACATATATCTATGCTCCAAAAGATGATCCATATCATAGAAAATCTTGGAGAGTTTTATATCCTGAAGCAGAAGCAAATAATATTAAAGGATTAGCTCAAGTTGCTGCCGAAAATAATATGGAATTCTGCTGGACAATCCATCCAGGTGCAGATTACGATTATACAACTGATGCAGATAATGATGGTATCGTAGATGATTATGAAAAAATTATTGAAAAATTTGAACAAGTTTATAGTTTAGGTGTTAGACAATTTGGTATTTTCTATGATGACTTAGACTATGGTGTTGCAAATGGTATTCAACATTCAACTGTAATAAATGATGCATATGAATATTTAACAAGTAAATATGATGATGTTAAACCATTTATCACAGTTGTAACACGTTATACAAATAGCTGGGGTGCTCCTTGGGATACATACTTTACTCCATTTATGAAAAATATCCATGAAGATACAATTGTATTATGGACTGGTCAATCAACTATGTCTGCTATTACAAAAGATTACATGGAATATCCAAAAACTAAAACTGGTGTAGATAGAGATTTAGGTGTATGGTGGAACTTCCCTGTAACTGATTACTATTATGGACATTTATTAATGGGGTCATTAGACTGCTTAAGTAGTGATGTTGATAATATTAACAGTTTCTTCTTAAATCCTATGAGTGAAGCTGATGCTTCAAAAGTAGCGATTTATAGTGGTGCTGATTATGCATGGAATACTGCTGAATTTAATAGTGAAGAAAGCTGGAAACGTGCAATTAAAGAATTAGTTCCAGGATATAATGAAGAATTTGAAAGATTTGCTGATAACTTAGCATATGTTACAAAAGGAAATGGATTCTTCTTTGATGAATCTAAATATTTAATTGAAGACTTAGAAGCATTTAATAATGCTTTAAGTAATGGATTAAAATTAGAAGATGTTTCTTCATTAAAAGCTAAATTTGAACAAATGGTAAGCGATGCTAAAGCTTTAAGAAATGTTAAAAATCAAGCTTTATATGAAGAAATTAAAGAATTCTTAAATGCTTATGAAGCATTAGGAGAATCTGGTGCAAGCATCATGAGTGCATTTGAATATGCATTAGCTGGTGATGTTAACAATACTGTTGAAAGTATTGATGTATTTAAAGATAAACTTCAAGAAAGTCAAAGTTATAGAATTAAAAAATTATCTGGAACAGCATTAGTTGTTGTTGGGGGATATAGAATTACGCCATTCTTAACAAATCTTGAAGAGAGTGTTATGGCTATTTTAAATGATAATATTTATCATAGCGTAAATCCTAGAATGTTAACAAATGTTTGGGGATTACAAGTACAAAAAGTTAATTATGAATCTAAAGGATATAGTGTAAGTGATATCACTGCATCTATGAAAAAAGATGATTATATTACTATTGGTTTACCAGAAGTTATTAATATACATTCAATTGAAGCTCAATTGAATAATCCAGATAACTTCAAATTACAATACTCATTAAATGGTATTGACTACTTAGATATTAATAATATCAAAGCAGAAGGATCAATTCGTACAGATGAGATTGTTGCTGGTGCTTATGTAAGATTATTATGCTTACAAGATTGTGATGTAACAATTAATAAATTATTTGTAGCAGAATCTTATGAACCAAATACTCCTTCGGTTTATACAAATATGCCTACATATCAATCATATAGTATTTCTAAGGCAATCGATGGTTCATTGTCGACTAATTTCTGGTCATCAACTGGAACATCTGATGGAAATTATATTTTAGTTGATTTAGGTGAAAAAGCGGAAATTAATACTGTTGAATTATATAGTGGTATTAATAAACATGGTGTTGTTGATGGATTCTTAACAACAAAACTTGAAGTGTCTAATGATGGTATTGTCTTTAGCGAAGTAGGAGAAGGTAAAGCATTAGATGCATATGAAAATGTTGATAGTACTATGAAAAAATTAGTATTTGATGGTCAAGGTGTTCAAGCAAGATATTTCAGATTAATAGCTGAAGGTGCAAATGAAAGCTGGGCTAAAGTTTATGATATTAAATATGATGTTAATTATGTTGATTATCAAAATAGATTAGACTTTGATACTAATATGGTTATTTATCAAGATTATACAATGAATAAAGCAATGGATAATGATTTAGGTACTTATGCTTGGTTATATAGTAAAAACTATAATAAAGGAGAAGGTAGTGGAACTTATCCAGGTGAGTATGTACAAGTAGATTTAGGAACAATTGTTCCATTGTTTGATGCAAGCATTTATTTTGGTAAAAATACTAAACAGCCACAATATATTGCTGATGCATTTAAAGGATTAAAATTACAGATTTCTATTGATGGAAATACATGGCAAGATGTTGGAGAAGAAGTATTAATTGAAAATTATACTGCTTCTGATCAATGGTATATTGCTTCTGTTGGTGGAAATGGACAATTAGCTAGATATTTAAGATTTGTGGCTACACAAGAATATAATAGCTGGATTAAAGTTTATGAATTTAAATATAATCAATCAATGAATTTATCAAGTTCAACTGCTACAGTAACAACAAATATGAAAACATATCAGTCATATGATATTGCTAAAGCAATGGATAAAGATATGTCTTCTAAATTCTATTCAAGTGCTGCTACAAAAGTAGGAGATTATATTCAAATAGATTTAGGAACTAAAGGTAAAATCTTTGATTTAAGTATTTATTTTGGTGGAGATCCAAATAAAGCAAATGCAGTAGATGGATTTAAAGCAATGGATATTCAAGTATCTGATAATGGAAGTGAATGGACTACAGTGAAATCTATGACTTCTAATAATTATAAAGTTGTAGGTGGAAAATATTTAGCAACTGCTACATTTGATAATGCAGAAGGTAAATATATTAGATTTATTGCTACTGAAGCTTCATCAAGCTGGTTACAAGCTTATGAAATTCAATTTAATAATACTGTAGATACAAATACAATTCGCTTTGTTGATGGAGTAGGAACTGTAAAAATTGCTAATTCTAATCATTTAGATGACAAACAATTACAGACTTATCCAACAATCTTTGAAGTGAATGCAAATGATACATTAATCTATCCAACAAATGTTATTACAAATGTAACAACATTAGGTATCTTACAAGAAACTTCAGCAATCTCTAATGCAGTTGTAAGTGTACAAGATATTGAAGGTAACTGGAGTGAAATTGGAACATTAGATAAAGCTTGGAAAGAATTTAATGTTAATAAACAAATTAAAGCAATTCAATTTAAATTTGATGGAAGTGTAACTCCTCAAATTTCAGAAATCTTTATTTATGGAAATGCAGATTATACAAGAGTTAATAATGCGATTAATGCAATTCCTGATGATTTAACTATTTATAAAGAAGAATCTGTAGAAGCATTAAATAATGCAGTCAATGCAGTTGTATATGATTTAGATATTAATAAACAAGATGATGTAGAAAATTATGCATTAGCAATTGAAAATGCAATTGATGCATTACAACCATTAGTATCTGAAGCAGATTATACAAATGTAGAAAATGCATTAAATAATGTACCTCAAGATTTATCTAACTATACAGATGAATCAGTGAAAGCATTAAATGATGCGATTGATGCAGTTGTATATGGATTAGATAGTACTAAACAAGCAGAAGTAGACGCAATGGCTAAAGCTATTGAAGATGCAACTCAAGCATTAGCATATAAAGATGCAGATTATACTGATGTAGATAATGCAATTAATTCAAAACCTGCTGATTTATCATTATATATTGAAGAAACAGTAGAAGTATTATTAAATGCAATTAATTCAGTAGTGAGAGGATTAAACATCACTCAACAATCAGTAGTAAATGAATTTGCACAAAATATCATTAATGCAATTGAAGCATTAATCTATAAACGTGCTGATTACACAAAAGTAGAAGAAGCAGTTGAAAGAATTCCTGCAGACTTATCTATCTATACAGATGAATCAGTACAGGCATTAAGTGATGCATTAAATACTTTAGTAGAAGATTTAGATATTACTAAACAGGCAGAAGTTAATGCAATGGCAGA
>JAZLDV010000024.1:0-8475 GCA_045614925.1 Coprobacillaceae bacterium
ATAACTAAAAATATAATATGATCATGACAATCTTCAATCCCTTTTTTTAATTCATTAATAACATAAGGATGAATAATAGATTCTAATAATAGTTTTTTATTAGAATCATGAAAAATAATATCAGATAATCTTTTTCTATCAATACTCAAATCATCATTTAAAACATCAAATTCTTCACATACTCTTTTATAACACTCTGTTCCTATATCTAAAGCATGTCTAGATATAAAATCAGCATCTAATACCTTATATCCATGATTTAAAAGATAAGACGTTACTGTACTTTTGCCACAGGCAATAGACCCCGTTAATCCAATGACTTTAACCATAAATCAGATGCTCTAATTCTTTCAATAAGTTCAATACATAATAAAGAATCTTTATGAGTCATTCTTTCACTCTCATATCTTCCTTCTTTAATACATTTATGAACTTCTAAAATCTCTGTATAAAAATCATCATATATATAAGGAATATGTAATTGCTTATCATTAAAATAAGCAACTTCTGGTCTATAAAAAGGCGTTGCCTTTAATACACCTGCATCTGTTTCTATAATCATAGATTTCTCTTTAGCACGATCAATAGCACATTCAATAACTGCACTTTGACCACCTTTAAATTTAAGTTCTATATAATCATAATAATCAATTCCATTTTTAAACTCAACAGTTCCACCAATAGAAACAATCTCATCATCAATGAAATCTAAAATCTTTGCGATATTATAAATACCTACATCATACAATGCTCCACCTTGTTTTGTATCATATAAATAACAAGTCTCATCATAAGATGCATCACTACAAAAAGAAGTCTTTATAGTTTGAATATGCCCTAATTCTCCTTTTTGATTCATACGATATAATTCTTCTATTAAAGGAACAAAACGGCTTTTCATTCCTTCTAAAAATAACACATTATTTTCTTTAGAAAGATCACACAACTCTTTTGTCATACTATAAGATAAAGTCGCAGGCTTTTCACATAAAACATGTTTATGATGTTTTAATGCTTCTAAAGCCCATTTATAATGAGATGCATGTGGCAAAGCAATATATACAACATCTACATTCTTGTCATCGATTAGCTTCATATAATCATCATAAACGATACATGCTTTATCTTTATATAATTCTCTTTTAGATGCAGTATAACTTGCAACTGCATAAAGCATCCCTTCATCACTATGACTTAAACTTTCTATAAAACGTGCTGCAATCTTTCCAGCCCCAATGACACCCCATCTGATCATACTAATATCTCCTTTTTTGACAATTTGGACAATAATAAGTTCCTCTTTGATTTAACATAATTTTCTTCACTTCACCTTGACATACTTTACATTCTTTTTTCATATGCACATTCAGATCTATCTGAAAACGCCCATGAATCCCATTACTATCAAAAGAATGAATTGTCGTTCCACCACATTCTATGGCATGTTTTAACACATCAATCGCCACTTTTTTTAATTCTTTAACCCTATTTTTAGACAATCTCATGGCTTTTGTCCTAGGGTCCAATCCCATTTTAAAACATATTTCATTAGCATAAATATTACCAATTCCAGCCATAATAGACTGATCTAATAAAGCACTCTTAATAGGTAAAGAACTTTTATGTAATAGATTATATAATTCTATATCATCTATTTCAAAAGGTTCTTTTCCTAATTTTGAGATTGGTTCTTCTTTTCTATAATTCTCAATACTAACTAACTGCATTCTTCCAAACTTTCTTGTATCAATATAATGCAGATCTTTATTTTTCAAATGAAACACAACATGTGTATGTTTACTTACAGGTGTTCCTTTTTCTACAATATGATATTTCCCTTCCATTCTAAGATGAGAAATAAAAGCACTCTTTTCTAATATAAATACAAGATATTTACCATATCTATCAATATCTTTGATTGTCTGATGAGTTATAGAAGAAATAAAATCACTTGTAGAATCCACAATAATCTTATCATAATAAACATCTACACTTTCAATCACTTCATCAATGATAAATTGTTTTAATGTCTGTCTGACTGTCTCTACTTCTGGAAGTTCTGGCATACTATTTTAAATCATACCAGTTTGAAGCATAAGATCCTTCTACTGATAAAGGAACATCCATATCAACAGCACTCTCCATTGCTTCTTGAATAATTGACATCATTAAATCCAATTCATCTTTATAAACATCAAACAGCAATTCATCATGTACCTGTAAAATCATCTTAGATTTTACATTCTTTTCTTTCATAATCTTATCAACCTTAATCATCGCTACCTTTAAAATATCTGCACCACTTCCTTGAATTGGTGAATTCATTGCAAAACGTTTTGCCTGTTCTCTTACAACAAAATTACGATCATTAATTGTTGGAATATATCTTTTTCTATTCAATATAGTAGAAACATAACCATTTTTCTTACAGTCTTCTACTACATTATCCATATATATCTTTATTTCAGGATATTCTTCAAAATATCTTTGAATAAATGTTTTTGCTTCATTTAAAGAAACACCAATCTGTTTCGATAATCTGAATTCACTCATACCATAAATAATACCAAAATTAACTGCTTTTGCTTGTCTTCTCATATGAGATGTTACATCTTCATCTTTAATTTTAAATACTAAAGCAGCAGTATGAGTATGAATATCTTTATTATGATTGAATGCATCAATCAATCCTCTAACATGTCCATTATGAGCTAAAATTCTTAACTCAATCTGAGAATAGTCAAAAGAAACAAGATAATCAAATTCAGGAACAAATGCTTTTCTAATTAGTTTTCCTTCATCCTGACGGATAGGAATATTTTGTAAATTAGGCTCAATAGAAGATAATCTTCCTGTTTGAGTTAGAGCCTGATTATAAATTGTATGTATTTTAGAGTCAACAAAAACCTGATCCTGTAATCCTTTTACATATGTAGATAATAGTTTTGTTAATAATCTATATTGCATAATATAAGGAATAATAGGATGAGCATCTTCTAAGTTTTCTAAGATTTCTGCAGAAGTTGAATATCCAGTTTTTGTTTTCTTTCCATTAGGTAATCCTAAATCTACAAATAGCACTTCTCCTAATTGTTTAGGTGAAGCAATATTAAATTCTTTTCCTGCTAATTCATAGATTTTATCTTCAATATCCTTAATTCTTTCTTCAAATTCTTTTTCCATATCTTTTAATACAGAAACATTCACTTTTGCTCCCTGTTTTTCCATATCACATAAAATATAAGCAACAGGAAGTTCAATATTTTTATATAAATCATATTGTGCTTCTTCATGCAATTTTTTCTCAACAGTCTCTTTTAATTCATAAACTGCTTTGGCTTTAGAAACAGTATGTTTTGCTAAAATATCTAATTCTGGGATATGTTTTTTTGATAATTTCCCAAACACTTCTTCATCATACATTAACGAATCATAATCATAGAAATCACAAATATATTTCATTTCATCTTTTAAAGATGGATTTAAAATATAAGACGCTAACTGTAAATCAAAAGTCATACCATTTACTTCTAATCCATTCCAATAAGCAGCTAAAATCTGTGATTTAATATTATAACTATATTTTTCTAATGATGAATCTTTTAAATAATTTTTAAATGATTCATCATTTAATGCATCTTCATAACTTATATAATAAGATTGTGAATCATTATAAATACCATAACCAAGAACAATAGATTTATGATAATTATTATCATAAATACTTCCTATAATTGCTGATGGTTTTGTAATTTGAGGTAATGTTGTTACGATTTCAAATGATAATTCATTTGAAATTGTAGGTGTTTGAATAGATATTTTCTTTAATAAAGAATTCATATCATATTTTGTATAGAAATCTTTTAATTTATTAAAATCATATCCTTTAAACTTATAATCCTGTAAATCTATAGTCATAGGAACATCAGTTAAAATAGTCGCAATCAATTTAGATTGAAGACCTAATTCAATATTATCTCTAATCTTTTCACCCATTTTTCCTTTTATTTCATGAGCATGTTCCTTTAAATTTTCAATTGACCCATATTCATATAATAACTTTAATGCAGTTTTTTCTCCTACACCTGGAATACCTGGAATATTATCAGCACTATCTCCCATTAATCCTAGTAAGTCTTTCATTTGTGAAGGAACTAAATTATATTTTTCATAAAAAGTATCCTTCGTAATAATATCATCACTCTTTGTTTTCGTATTTCTTTTATAGACATGGATATTTTCATCAACTAACTGCATCATATCCTTATCACCAGTCATAATATTAACCTGATAACCTACTTTAGCTGCATATGAAGCAACAGTTCCAATAATATCATCACCTTCATATCCTTCTAATTCTACATAAGGAATACAATAAGCATCTAAGAATTCTCTGATCATTGGAAACTGACACTTTAATTCTTCAGGCGTTTCTTTTCTTGTTCCTTTATAATCAGTCTGAAGTTCACTACGGAATGTCTTCCCTTTTGCATCAAAAGCGACCATAATCCCTTCAGGATTCTTCTTAATAATATTTTCTAATCTATTTGCAAAACCAAATACAGCATTTGTAGGAATACCATCTTTATTCATCATTAGATTTCCCATAGCTGCTGTTGCATAATAAGAACTAAATAACCAATAATTCCCATCAATTAACACTAACTCTTTTTTCATTCATTTATCACCATGACCTTATCAACAACAAAGCTTAATTTATCTTTAAAATTAACTTTCCCATTCATAAGAACAATATTCCCTTTCTTTATCATTGTCCCAACATTCTTATATACTGAAGAAAAAATAACACCTTCCACACTTCCAGTCTCATCTATTCCTTCAATAAAACACATATCACGACCATTTTTATCCACAATCACCTTCACTCTTTGAATCTGCATAACTATATTAACACTACGTGTTATATAGTTATGTAAAGATGAAATATGAATATATTTATATTTTAATTTATTTTTTATAAATTCAATAGGATGCATAGAAAGATATAATCCAAGAACTTCTTTTTCTCTTTCTAACTTTTCTTTTTCATCTTCATGAATCAACAAGAATATAGGCATTTCATCAATACCTAAAGTCTTCTTCAAATGACAATATTCTCTAATACGATCATAATTCATTAAAAGTTCTTTTCTTCCTACACCAAACTCATCAAAAGTTCCTGCATCAATCAATGACTCTACGACCTTTTTAGATATTCTAGACTCATCATTTCTCATCATAAAATCATAAAAATCTTTATAATCACCATTTTGTTCTCTTTCCTCTACAATAGCCTGATAAGCCGCTATTCCTACATTTTTAATTGCCAATAAAGAATAACGAATATGACCATCTTCTACCATAAATCGCTTATAAGACTTATTAATAGAAGGACTTAAAACTTTAACATTATAATTTCTACATTCCTGAATACAGTGAATCTTTGTACTTTCACTTGATAACTCATTTGACAAGATAGCAGCAAAGAAATATAAAGGATAATTCGCTTTAAGATAAGCTAACTGATAAGCAACATACCCATAAGCCACACTATGTGATTTATTAAATCCATAGTTTGCAAACTTTTCAATCAGATCAAATACTTCAACTGCTTTATCTTCACTATAACCATTCTTAATACATCCCTGTATAAAATCATCTCTCATAGATTTCATTAAAACAGCTTCTTTTTTAGAAATAGCCTTTCTTAAAATATCAGCTTTTCCTAAACTAAAACCAGCTAATACCTGAGAAATCATCATAATCTGTTCCTGATAAATCATAACACCATATGTAGAAGATAAAATAGGTTCTAATTCATTTAAAGGATATGTTATCTCTTCTTCTTTTCCTCTTCTTCTTAAATACAATGGGATATTTTCCATTGGCCCTGGACGATATAATGCAATAGCAGCAACAATATCATCAAAACAATAAGGCTTCATCCTAATTAGCAGATTTCTCATACCTTGAGACTCTAACTGGAATATTCCAAAAGTCTCAGCTCTACCTATAAGTTCATATGTCAATTCATTATCTAATGGTAATTCATTCATCTTTAATTCAATACCATCTTTTGCAAGATCACTACATATATAATCAATAATTGTCAGATTTTTTAAACCTAAAAAATCCATCTTTAATAAACCAATCTTTTCAACATAATCTTTAGAATATTGTGCCATTAAAGTAGATGTTGGTCCTATAACTAAAGGAATCACATCTCTTAAAGGCTTCTTAGATAAAATAACACCTGCAGCATGTGTAGAAATATTTTTAGGAAGATGTTCAATTATTGAACATGCTCCAATAATCTTCTTTAAAGCAGGTTCCTGATTCACTAATGTTAAAAAAGAAGCAGATGAACCATACATCTGAGTAATCGTTTTTTTATTCTTTTTATCAGTAGGAATCATTTTCGCAATTAATTCTAACTTAGGTAAAGGAATATTCATCACTTTCCCCATTTCTTTAATTGCCACTCTAGGACCATATGTCGTAAATGTAACAATCTGTGCCACATGATCACTTCCATATTTATCAATTACATAATTTACAACTTCATCTCTACGATCATCCTGGAAGTCAATATCAATATCAGGCATAGAAATACGTTCAGGATTCAAAAATCTTTCAAATAAAAGATCATATTTTAATGGATCAATATTTGTAATTCCTAATACATATGCAACTAAACTTCCAGCCGCACTTCCCCTTCCAGGTCCTACCTGTATTTTATTCATTTTTGCATAACGCACATAATCAAATACGATTAAAAAATAATCATCAAATCCCATATTATGAATAACTTCTAATTCATAATTTAATCTATCATAATAAGATGGTAAAACTTCTTCACCATTAAATCTTTTTCTTAATCCTACATAACATAATTGTTTTAAATAATCTTTTGCCTGTCCACCTTTAGGAACAGGATAAGCAGGTAAATGCTTATCATTCATAGGAATAGATGCTTTACAATGTTTAATAATATCATATGTATCATTTAAGATATCTTTATCAAACAGCTCTTCCATCTCTTCTTTTGTTTTTAAATATTTCTGATCTGTTTTAATATCATGATTTCTTTCTAATTTTCTTCCTTCACTTGATGCTTGCATCAAATCAACTGCTAAAGCATCCTGTTTTCTTAAATATCTCACTTCATTTGAACAGACAACTTTAATCTTTAAATATCTAGCTAATGAAATTAATCGTTCATTTCTTGTTTTCTGTAATTTTAAATGATGATTTTGAATCATCACACAATAATGATCACCAAATATATTTTTAAATAGAGAAAGATATCTGATTGCTTCTTCTTCCATCTCTTTAGCTACTAATCTTTCTACAATCCCTTTTTCACTACCTGACATAATATATAAATGTTCTTTATATAAAGATAAAGAATCTAAATCTATACTCTTATCATCATTAAGATTAATATCACAGCATATTTTCACTAAATCAAAATATCCTATATCATCAATAGCATATAAAAAAAGCGGATAAATCTCTCCTTCTATTCTTACACTTGCTTCTAATCCAAAAATAGGTTTAATACCATGTTTAAGACATTCTTCACTAAACTCTAATGCACCAAACATATTATTATCATCACATATAGCAAGCGCTTCAATATTCTTATTCTTAGCTTCAGCAACTAAATCTTTAATCAGAATCGTACTGTTTTGAAAACTAAAACAGCTATATACCTGTAAATGTCCAAACATAGTCCCACCTCCTATTCGTTAATTATACCAAAAAACAAATCTATAAGATACAAATAAACTTATTTTTTATTACATGTAAAAATTTCAAAATAAAATAACTTTTAAAAACATAATTGCTTTTTTAGGGAACTTATATGTATAATTATACATATAAAGTTCCCTAGGAGATGATTATATGAATGTGTTTGAAAGAATAAATGAATTACTTCAGCAAAGAGCTGATTTACAATCCAGATTAGTCTTATTGCCATACGATGGAACACCTGAAATTAAAGTTCAAAACAATTCTCAATATTTATATATAAGAAAACGAGTAGATAAAAAACTTACTTCTACATATGTAGGAGAATATAGTGATGAACTGTATAATATCCTGCTTAGAAATAATGCAGAAGCGAAACAGATACGTAAAGAATTACGTAAAATACAAAAAGAATTGGCTACTCTAGAATACATAGAAACACCATTAGATTCTAGAGTTATTCAAAATATCGACTTTGCTAGAGCAAATATGAAAAACAATATCTATGATCAGGCTGTATTAGAAGGTGTCGCAACAACATTCCCTCAAACAGAAGAAATCATAGACAATGGTAAAATATATGGAGTGAAAGCAAGTGATGTACAAAAAATTCTTAATCTAAAACATGCCTGGGAATTTATATTAGATAAAGATATGTTGAAGATTAAATCAGATTATTATGTCTTATCTCATATTGCTAAAATAGTAAATGAAGGTTTC
>JAZLDV010000025.1:0-11097 GCA_045614925.1 Coprobacillaceae bacterium
TCGTTAGTAATTTCCCCAGTTTCTTTATTTCTTGGTACGTTGAAGTCAACACGTACTAACACAGTTTTTCCAGCGACTTCGATATCTTTGATTGTCTTTTTATCCATTTTGTCATCATCCTCCATGTTAAAATTATAACATTCTTAAAAATACTTTTCAATTCTAATTATACAATAAAAGCCCTTACACCTTTATTTTTTTATCAATTCTTCCTCTATAATTTTAGAAATATAATCTTCCACTTCATCCATATGAATCTCTAAAACATAAGCAAACTCTTCATACAACATCTTTTGAGCTTCTTTCATCATACGATCATCAACCACATGAAATTTCTTTCCTTTTTCTTTTAGATCTAAAGAGTGAACATACAGATCTTTAATCATACTAATCAGTTCAGTTCTATCTCCATTTTTCAAAACATCTTTATACTTATCTTTTCTATGATTATCGCTTTGAACCCATTTCTCATTCATTGCTGGAACCAATTTTATTAAATCTTCAATTTGTTCCTTAGATAACACCTTTTTCATCTTTGATACTAACTCTTCATTATTTGTAGGAATATAGATTGTACTTGATTCATTATAAACAGGCTTTAGAATATAATAAAACTTCCCTTGTTCATCTGATTCTCTTTGAATCACTTCTTTTATAATACAAACTCCTTCATTCTTATAAGTCACTACATCATTTATATTCAGCATTGTCTCTCCTATAAAAAAGATGCTTTTAAAAGCATCTTTTTTTATTTATATTTTTAAAGCATTTAATAATAAGCAGCATAATGTATAAAGAGGTGTCTTTATGAATCATGCCATTACTTACAATCAATTGAATACACTTAATAAAAACAAATATCTCTATATCGATTTACGAGAACACTATCATTATACCCTATTTCATTTGTCGTATACTATCAATATACCGTACTCATCTTTATCTAATGAAATAAAATATCTTGATATTTCTAAACCCATCATATTTATATGTTATCATGGCCATCTTTCAAAAGACGCAGCCAAAGAATTCAACAATAAACATATTCTATCATATTACTTAGAAGGAGGAATTAGTCCTCTAATTCCTCCTCTTGATTACTATTAATGCTAATAACCTCTCCAACATACATGCGATGAGGTTCTTCACTTACATAATATTTATCGATAACATCTTTTTCCATCACAGATACATCCATATCCTGATAATAAATTTTTCTACAAACAATTGTACAGATAGCTTCTTTAAAAGTAACACTATAATCATCAAATACTGGTGTAAGAGAAGTCATAGCCACTTTATCCATATCTCTTCCCGACTTTGTTCCTAAAAGCATAAGATCTTTCTTATAGTCTTCATCATAAAAACTTACAGTAAAATAATCATATTCTTCTAAAAAATCATAAGTATAACGTATTGGTTTGACATATACGCTACATATTGGTTTAGACCATAAAGTTCCTAAAGTTCCCCATCCAATGGTCATTGTATTATAATGACCTTCTTTTCCTGCACTCACTAATGCCCATTTCTTACTAAACAAATTTAAAATATCTTCACATTTTTCTTTCATATATATCACCTATGTTATTATAACATATTATTTTTCATCATTTAATATTTTCATTATTTTTTCATAGGTAATATAATCATCAACTTGAATAACTATTTTATCAGCTAACCCCATCATATAATTCACATCTACTTTAAATATTCTCGCCAAAATAACAATCGCATCTACACTTGGCCTTCTCATTCCATTCTCATATTTAGAAATAGATGATCGATCTATACCTGATAATTCACAAAGTAATTTTTGGCTCATGCCTCTGCTTTCTCTTAATTCTTTTAATCTTTTTCTAAATAATTCATCATTCATTTATCTCACCTCATTTTAAGACTAAATAAAAACTTGTGGCAAATGGGCACATATCGAAGATTAATAATTTTTGTAGTTTGCTATTAGCAAACTACTAGTTTAAAAAAAAGAAAAGCATCTCTGCTTTCCTTATAATAACTATCTTTCAAAAGCCAATTCGATCAACTTATCAATTAAATCACCATAAGAAATACCAAAATCAGCCATTAATTGTGGATACATAGAAATTTTAGTAAATCCTGGCAAAGTATTAATTTCATTTAAATAAATATTGTTTGTCTTTTTATCTAAGAAAAAGTCTACTCTCGATAATCCATGTCCATCAACTGCTTTAAATACTCTTACTGCATATTCTCTAATTTTTTCCTGAATTTCTTCATCAACTAAAGCAGGAATACAAGTTTTACTTTCTTCATCTTCATATTTTGATTCAAAAGTATAAAATTCACCATGAGGCATAATTTGTCCTACTCTTGACACAATAACATCATCATTTCCTAAAACTGCAGTTTCTAATTCAATACAATCAACACATTCTTCAACAACAATTTTTCTATCATATTTTGCAGTTTCATTTAACTTATCATAGAAATCTTCTTCATGATCAACTCTATAACATCCAACACTTGAACCAGAATTACTTGCTTTCATAAAACAAGGGAATCCTAATTTTTCTTTTACTGCACCTAATACATCTGTTGTTTCTTCAAATTGTTCATTTACTGCAACTAAAACACCATCATAACGTTTTTTTACATAAATAGATTTAACTTGAGGAATACCTGCAGTTTCTAAAACTTTCTTTGTATAAATCTTATCCATAGAAACACTTGAACCAAGTACTCTACATCCAACATAAGGAACATCAGCTAATTCAAATAAACCTTGAATTGTTCCATCTTCTCCCCATTTTCCATGTAATACTGGGAATACAACATCAAACCCTTTAATATAGCCATAAACATCATCAATCACTTTAGAATTTTCTAGCCATCCATCTTTAGCTAAATCATCTTGTGACTGATCTAATTCATACCAGATTCCATCTTTATCAATACCAGCTAATGACATATCATATAAATCTTTATGAATGTTTTTTAAAACTGATGTACAAGACATTCTAGAAACAATATGTTCACTTGACTGTCCACCACATACAACCAATAATTTCTTCATTATCTTTTCTCCTTTAAATGTTCTACTACTTCTTTAAGTTTCATACCATTTGACCCTTTAACTAAAACAATATCATTTTCTTCTAAAAGATCATCTAAATAATCATTCAATTCATCATTATCTTCAAAATGATAAACATCACTCATTCCATGTTCTATTGCTTTATTCACAATATACTGACTTGCATTTCCTACACAAAGTAAAATATCAATTCCTTTACTTGCTACATATTCACCAACTTGTTCATGTAATTCCTGTTCATATTCTCCTAATTCTAGCATATCTGCTAAAACAGCAATTTTTCTATTTGGATAATTAGCTAAAACATTTAAACTAGATTTCATTGAATCAAGATTTGCATTATAAGTTCCATCAATCACTTTAATACCTTCTTCTAATTCAATCATATCCATTCTATTTTTAGTTAATTCAAAATTTTCAACACCTTGGATACATAACTCAATATCAATACCTAAACATAACCCCACTTCAATAGCAGTTAAAGCATTATAAACAAAATGTTCTCCTGACACAGGTACATGCACATGATAAATACGACCGTTATATTCAATATCAAAGAATGATTCTTCTAATTTCAACTCAACATTGATAGCCTTTAAATCACAGCGATCATTCATACCAATTCTTTTTAAAATATAACCATCTGCTTCTACACTATGCAACATATCATTATCATCATTAACAATCAGATATCCATCCTCACCTAAACCATCTGCTATTTCCATCTTTGCTTTTAAAATATTTTCTCTTGAACCAAGTTCACCAATGTGTGCAGTTCCTACATTTGTAATAGCTGCAACATCTGGTGATGCAATCATAGTTAAATAACGAATTTCTTCTAAATGATTCATTCCCATTTCTAATACTAATGCTTCTTCATCTTTATGTCTTAAAATAGTTAAAGGCAATCCTACATCACTATTAAAATTCCCTAAAGTTTTTAAAGTATTATATTTCATAGAGACAACAGAATAAATCATATCTTTTGTACTCGTTTTTCCAACACTTCCAGTAATCCCAACAACTTTTACATTTCTATGTGTTCTAATATAATTTGCCATTTTCCCTAAAGCAATTAAAGTATCATCAACTAATATAACATTCTTATCAGGAAAATCAACTTCTCTATCACTAATAATAGAACCAGCCCCATTTAAAAAAGCCTGTTCAATAAATACATGTCCATCTATTCTCTCTCCAATAAGAGGAATATACATACAACCTTCACTCACCATTCTTGAATCATGAGTAAACACTTCAACATTATCTTCTAAATTTCCACTTAACAACTTACCATTAGTTGCTTCTACTATCTCTTTAATTAACATATTTATACCTCATTATTATATTATATTAATCATTATAACATAATTATATCTATCTTATAACAAAATGATTATAATCAAAAAGAGATTGTCTTACAATCTCTTTTAAAAGCATTTTATATAAAGTTATCATCATTTTCTATAAATAATCTCATCTGATTTATACCACTATAATCAATAGCCACTTTAAACTGTTTATCATAAGATAAAGCATCTACAATAATACAACCATCTAAAACAGCCATCCCATTAACATAACCACTATAAATACGTTTAACATCTTCTGTTTTTAAATCATATGAACATACATAAGTATTTTCATCAATATAGAAAATATAATCTTTAGTCACATTAAAATACATAGTCGAACCAGTAATTAAAACAGATGTCTGATTAGTATGTAAATCATGTTTTAAAATTTGTTTACGACTATCTAAGAAATATAATGCATTATCATGATAAATAAGATTATTAACTTGCATATCTAATAATTTTTTATTTTGACTTCCATCTTTATTCATCTTATAAATACCATCTTCAGATGTATAATAAATCACATCATCACATACATTAATATTATATGATCTTTGATCATTTAATTTTTCATGTTCTTTAGATTGTATATTATAACTATAAATACTTTCTTTATCTTCATCTAACTGATAATAAATCATATCGTCTTTATATATAACATAGTAAACATCTTTATCTAAAATCACATCTCTATTTTTACCATCTAAATCACTGACACATAAAGACTGATTCTTATTAACATAATAAATCTTCTGATCACTTATCTGCACATATGTACATACTTCATCAATAATCACTTCTTTATTTTCTAACTTATGATCCATTCTAACTAAATGATTATTTTCATCACAAATATACACATAATCATCTGTAGAAAGTGCATTTCCTTGAATATTCACATTTCCAGTCACTGTAGAAAACAATTGCTGTTTACCTACAGTAATATTTGACACAATGCCTTCTTGATCATCTTGTGGTGATGTTGCGATATCTAAAGCAGGACCATTATAAATATATTGAAATGCCATACTTGTACATCCGATAAGTAAAGCAACACTCACAAGTACAATAATCCAATTTACTTTCTTTTTATCTTTAAATACTTCATCTGCCACTTCTTCTGTTTCAACAGGAATATCATTTTCATAAGTCCCATTTAGCGGTTTTCCACAATACAGACAATAACGACTTCCTTCTCTAACAACACCTTGACAAGATGGACATCTCACTATTTTTGTCCCACACATAGAACAGTAACAATCACTATCCTGTATAATATTATGACAATGAGAACATCTCATATTATTCCTCCTACTCTTCTTCAACTATTGTATAGTCAACATCTATAATGTCTGATTCATTATTCTGATGTGGATTATGAACAGTCTGCTCATAATACTCTTCTTTTGGTTCATTTTGTTTAAATAACGCTCTAACAAATGAAACAAATATATATACAATAAAAATCACAGCAACTAAAGGAAATAATACTCTAAAAAATACAAAACATCCTAAAAAAACCAATATAATATAAAATAATCGATCCATAACTACCTCCTATGAATTATTCATTAGTATCTTCACTATATCTAAAAAGATAATACATTGGCACCTTTAAACCCAATGCTAACTTTTCAATAGCTTTCAAAGACACATTTCTTGTTCCTCTTTCAACATCAGAAATATAATTCTTTGATAACTGACATCTAAATCCTAATTCTTCCTGCGATATATTTTCCTGCAATCTTAATTCTCTAATTCTTTTTCCAAACATGACATTCACATTCATACTAGTCATTCTCCATTTGTTTAAGTTTTATTGCCTCTTCCTTTATCTTCTTAAATCTATGATGTAATCCAGATTTACTAATTGTTTTACCAGTTTTCTCATAATAAACTTCAGCAAGTTCATTTAATCTTAATTCTGGATTTTCTAAACGAATTAATGCAACACTTCTTGTCTTATCATCTAAGATTTCAAGACCTGCTTTATCCATAATATAAGCAATATCATCCATTTGTGACATACAGGCACTCATAGCTTTTGTTTCATTCGCCAAGTCACAATTATTCACTCTATTAATAGCACTATTCATATTTCTGTTAATTCTTTCCATCTCATATTCCATAACAGAAGTCGAAGCACCAATCGCTCTTAAGAAATCTATTATTCTTTCAACAGATTTCATATAAACAACATATTTATTTCTTCTTTTAATTACTTTTGCATTCAGTTCATGTTCATTCATAATATCTGCAATAAAATTTGCTAATTCTTCTTCAATTACACTCATTTCAAGATGATAATTAGAAGTCACAGGGTTATTTACACTTCCACTTGATAAAAACATTCCAGCAAGATATGCACGTTTAGCCATATCTGAACATAAAATTGTTTCATCTGGATAAACACTAAAACCAAACCCTTGCATAATTCCTAAATCAGATAAAATCTCTCTTGCCTTAGATACCATAAGAATATAAATATTATTCTTATTTAACTTCATCTTTCTTGATACTCTAAATTGAATCTGTGGCTGATATAATTCTTTTAACATTGAATGAACCTTTTTTGCAACTTTCGCATTTTCTGTTCTCAATGTTAAAGATAATCCTGCATTACTTAATGATAATGAACCATTCATTTTAATAATTGCACAAAGAATAGCTTTAGAAGAAACAACATCAAAATCATTCAAAACAATTTCTTCTTTTACAATTCTTGAAAACGAAATCATGATATTCCCTCCTAATGATGAGCATCTCTATGCAATTTATATACCTGATAATATTTTGCATAATAATCTGCCATAAAATTTGTAAGTGTAACAGAACGATGCTGTCCACCAGTACATCCAATCCCTATTGTCATTTGTGTTCTACCTTCATTGTTGTACTGTTTTAAAAGATAGTCAAAATAGTTGATTGTATGTTGAATAAATTCTTGAGTTTCTTCCTTTTCCATAACATAATCATAAACTTCTTTATCATTTCCTGTCATCGGTCTTAATTCATCTATATAGAAAGGATTTGGAAGAAATCTCACATCTAACAATAAATCCGCATCTTTTGGTATACCATGTTTATAACCAAACGACACAAAACTAATTCTAAAAACATCATGCGATTTTTTATGAAAATAATTTTCTAATCTATCCTGTAATTTAACAGGCTTTAATAATGATGTATCAATAATAACATTAGCCATCTTACTAATTGGCTCTGCCATTTCATTTTCATAGCGAATCGCTTCATCTAAAGAAGAGCAGATATTACTAATAAGTAATGGATGTGTTCTTCTTGTCTGTTTATATCTAGATAATAACACATCAACTTCACAATCTAAAAATACAACAGTCAGATCAACCCAATCCATATTTGATAAAATTCTCATTGCAACAATCGCATCACCTAATGATACAGCCATTGCAATCTTCTTATAATGTGTTGATACACGAAGTAATTCTCCAAACTCCTGAAGCAAAGCAACTGGATAATTATCTATACAGCTATATTCCATATTTTCAAATATAGCCATAGCTTGTGTTTTACCAGCACCTGACTTCCCTGTTACAATCACAACTTCAATCTTATCCATAATATCATCCCCTCTTTTTAACTACTATAAGTGTACCCTTATTTTAACAAAGATGCAATATATTGACCAGCAATAGCTCCATCATTTGTAGCAGTTACAACCTGTCTTAATTCTTTTTCAATCACATCTCCACCAGCAAAAATACCTTTTACTTTTGTTTCCATATGATGATCAGTTACAATATATCCCTTTTCATTTAAAATATCTAAATCCCCTAAAAAGTTAGTTACTGGATCTAATCCAATAAATGGGAAAATACCCTGTACTTCAATAACAGATAATTCACCAGTTAATGAATCTTCCACTCTTAATCCACATACCTTATTGTCTTTAACTTCAACTTTATTAGGTTTCTTTAAATAATGCATCACAACATTGTCTTTAGAAAGAAGTTTATCTACAAGATACTGATCTGCTCTTAAAACATCTCTTCTCACCACAACATGTACCTTATGACAAATATCACTTAAATATAAAGACTCTTCAATTGCTGAATTTCCTCCACCAATAACACAAATATCTTTATTCTTAAAGAAAGGACCATCACAGACAGCACAATAAGACACACCTCTACCAGTCATTTCTTCTTCATTTTCAATATTCATCTTTCTTTCCTTAGTTCCAGTGGCAATATAAATATAACGACATTCATACTCTTTATCTTTACATCTTACAATTTTCTTATCTTCTAAAACTTCAATAGAAGTCACATTTCCATAAGTATATTTTGCTCCAAAAGATAAACAATGTTCAAACATAGCATATGCTAATTCTGGTCCTCTTTTTACCATACCTGGATAATTTTCTATTTCAGCAGTTAAATTCAATTTTCCTCCAGGTGCTCCTCCATCTAAAACAAGAACACTTGCTCCTGCTCTAGAAGCATATAAAGCAGCACTTAACCCCGAAGGTCCTGCACCAATCACAATTAAATCTACCATTTTAACATTCTCCTTCAATAAATTTTATAATCTCACTCATATGATCAATCATCATATCAGGATGGACTTGCTCAAGTTCATATGTCCCTTTCGGTGTCCATTTCACACCAATCGTATGAATATTCGCATTCTTCCCTGCAATAAGATCACTCTTATTATCTCCTATCATAACACCTTTTTTACATCCTAATATATTTAATGCTTTATAAATCCCTTCTGGATCAGGTTTAACTTTCTCTACTTCATTCATTCCAATCAAACAATCAAAATAATGACTTAAATCAAATAAATCTAAACCAAGTCTAGCCACATCACTCATCTTTGTCGTTACAACACCCATCTTATAACCTTTTTCTTTTAATACATCTAAAGTCTCTTTAATTCCAGGATAAATTGTAACAAAATCATTATGATGAGCAATATTATAACTTCTATAACATGTCACTAACTCATCAATCATATGTGCATCAAAATATTTAGCAAATGTATCTCTTAAAGATGGTCCCATAAAAGATAAAACCTCTTCATAACTTAACTCATATTCAGGAAGATACTTTTCAAATACATGTCTAAATGATTTTTCAATTAGTAAATCAGTATTTAACAAAGTTCCATCTAAATCAAATAAAACACCATAATCCATAACTCAATCTCCTTAAAAAAAATAAGCATCCATGATGCTTATTTAATCAATTCCTTTGCTTCAGTGTTATATTTTAACTTTGAATAAAAAGCATCACCTTTTTTATATGTTACAAAAGAATAATCTCCTTCATAATTTCCAATCCCATAATGACCTAAATTATCCTTCTTTAATTCAAATTCTTCTTCTCTATTAGAAAAATCATTCACTAAACGATCAGTTATTTCTTCTCCTTTAATAAAAGAAGTCACTTTATTTAATTCTTCTTCATTTAATAATAAATCCTGAAATTCATTTGTTTCACTTGTCACAAAACTATAAACCTCATCATTAAATAAATCTAATCGATCAAATGATTTATCAACAGTTAATGTTAAACGATCATTAATCTGAATATCATAACTTAAATAATAATTAATATTTAAATTATCTAACAAATCAATCTTATATGAATATTTCACTTCATATAAACCATCTTGAGATAAAGATTCTTCAAACGCTCTAATTCCTTCAACTATACTCTCTACATTAGAAAACTGACCATCAAACTCTTCTAAAGACGTATAAGTTTTAACAATATATGTAGGTGCATATCCTGCTACATCCTGTAACTCTATCTCACTTGTATTTATATTTTCTAATTCTCTAGCAATTTTATCAAAATATTTCATTGAAAATGCAGGAACTGCAATTGCTAAAAACGGAACTAAGAAAAACATCATCATCTTCTTATTTTTATTTTTAACCATATGCTTTGTTAAATCAAAACCACAATGACGACAATACTTCTCATAAGGTCCTACTTCTTTTTTACATCTAGGACAAATCATGTTATTCCTCCTTAAAATACTCATCCATAAATTTATTGAACTGTTCAATAAATTCTTTTCTTCTTTCCTTTTGTTTTAATCTATCTTGAATATTTATATAATCTTCATCAAGATATTCATAAGTTTTTATAAACTTACCATTTTTCACAACATGAATAGTAGGAGTCCAATCAATATGTAATGTTTTATAAATATTTTCATAAAACTCCTTTTCTTCTTTCGATGCATCTTCTTTTCTTGCTGCATCTCTATACTCCTTTATATTCAGATAATAAACTCCACTACCTTCATTTTCATTTATATATTCTTCTAATATAGGATAGAATTCAATACAATCTCCGCAATCATCTCTTCCTATATACAATAAGAATGTAACATCTGAATTTAAACATTGTGTTAACTTTTCATATTGAATAGGCACAATTCCTGAAATTTTTAACTTTTCACTCTCATTCATGCACCCACATAAACAAAAAATACTTAGGATCATACATAATAATTTCTTCATACAATCACCTCATTTTCTATAAAATATATCATAATCATAAACAAAAGAAAAGGAATAACATTCGTCATTCCCTTACACTTTATTTTTCAGTTATTACTTTTTTAAGTTTCTTTTCAAATTCTCTTCTAGAAAACATAATAATA
>JAZLDV010000026.1:0-7793 GCA_045614925.1 Coprobacillaceae bacterium
GTTACATCAGTAGGAGCTGCTTTATCTATTATTGATAATACTGGTCCCTTGTCAAGTGATGGGACATGGGGAAGCCACATGGACTATACATCAAAAGCAATTCACAAATTAGCAATTATTAATGGACCACGCTGCTGTAAAAGAGATGCATTTATATCTTTGTTAGAAGCTATAGATTTTGTAAATGAAAATTATAATGTAAAACTAGAACAATCACATATACAATGTGGATATTCTTGTAAAAATATGCAGTGCATAAAAGAAAGATGTCCATTCTACATAAAATAATAGAGAAATCTATTATTTTTTTTATTTTAAAAAAGTAATTTAAAAAATAAATCTGTATATATAAGTAAGATATAAAGAAAGGATGGTTTGTATGTGTAATTTTAGTGAAGCTGTTTATGAAAGAGGAAGAACTAAAGGAAAAGAAGAAGGAATTGCAATTGGAAAAGAAGAAGGAAAATTTGAAAGAAATATAGTTAGTTTAAAGTTACTGATGAACAGGTTTAAGTTATCTTTCGTAGAGGCAATGGAAACATTGAATATAAATGAATGTGATTATGATATGTATAGAGAAATTTTAAAAATTTAAGTATAAAAAAGTTAATTGCTCTTATTTACTGTATATGTAAGTAGGAGGTGCGATAATGAATCGTTTAAATAATATTATATCTTTAAATAACGATAAAATCCGATATGATGAATCAGTTAAAAAACTATTATCTTTAAAAGTCATGCTTGCTTACATCTTAAACAATACGCTTGAAGAGTTTAAAGACCGCACTATAGAAGAGACTATGAAATGCATAGAAAGAGTCGGAATAAGTGAAAGAAATGTTGATGAAGATGAAATGATAAAAGGAATCAATATAGAGAGTGTGAGTGTAAGTGAAGGAATAAGAAAATTTGATATACTGTTTGATCTGATAATAAGAGTTGATGGAAGATATGAAAAGATCATCGTGAACATAGAGGCACAGAATACATCCACTTCATATAGTCTTTTAAAAAGAGCACAATATTATGTATCAAGAATGATATCAAATCAGTATGGAAGAGAATTTGTGAAGAGTGAATATGATAATCTGAAGAAGGTCGTATCAATATGGCTATGTATGAAAAATGGATGTGAAAAAGGAAAGATGGACATATATTATAATCATCATAAGAACAGTCAGCTGATGAGTCATCAGTATAAGGATACAGAAGATTTTTTTACAATTGTTATGGTGGATATAGGAAAGTCAGATAATCCATTTATCAATACATTGAATATTCTTTTTTCAGATGATGATGCAAGAAAGAAGATAGAAGTATTAAAGAAAGAACTAGGAAATGTTTTAAAAGAAGAGGAGGTAAAGGAAATGTGTAATTTTAGTGAAGCTGTTTATGAAAGAGGAAGAACTAAAGGAAAAGAAGAAGGTGTTGAGATTGGAAAAGAAGAAGGAATAAAGATTGGAAAAGAAGAAGGTATTGAGATTGGAAAAGAAGAAGGAATAAAGATTGGAAAAGAAGAAGGAAAATTTGAAAGAAATATAGTTAGTTTAAAGTTACTGATGAACAGGTTTAAGTTATCTTTCTTAGAGGCAATGAAAGCATTGAATATAAATGAATGTGATTATGATATGTATAAAAAAGAATTGAATTGTTTATAGGTTTAAAAGAAATAGCATCGCTATTTCTTTTTTTGTTTATAAAATCATAAAGAATTGATACAATAAGTTAGGGTGATGGTATGAAATTAACAGTGAATTTAAAAGATTATCAGTATGATATTCATATACAAAAAGGATTATTAAATCATATAAACGATTATATACAATCTATTTATCATGGGAAAAAGATTGTGATAATAAGTGATGATCAGGTATATTCATATTATGGTCATATCGAATCACAATTATCGTCAGTTTATGAAGTATATAGTATTGTGGTTCCTCATGGTGAGCAGTCTAAATCCTTTGATATACTGCCATCAATATATAAACAGTTATTATCTTATAAAATAACAAGAAGTGATCTGGTTATTGCATTAGGTGGTGGTGTGATAGGAGATCTTGCAGGGTTTGTTGCAGGTACATATTTAAGAGGTTTATCTCTTGTTCAGATTCCAACATCATTATTGGCTCAGGTCGATTCTAGTGTGGGAGGAAAAGTAGCTGTAGATTTAGCAGAAGGAAAAAATCTAGTCGGTGCATTTGTTCATCCTATGTGTGTTCTTATAGATCCTGATACATTAAAAACTTTACCAGAAAGATTTATAAGTGATGGTATGGGAGAAGTCATAAAATATGCATGTCTATTTGATAAAGAAATGTTTGAATCATTAAAATCTTATGAAGATTTTAATGAATTATATAAAGATATAGAAAAAGTCATTTATCAATGTGTAGATTACAAAAGAAAAGTTGTAGAAGAAGATGTGTTTGATAAAGGAAAAAGAATGTTGCTTAACTTTGGTCATACATTAGGTCATGCGATTGAGCAATATTATGGATATAAGACTTACAGTCATGGAGAAGCGGTGAGTATTGGAATGGTCCAATTAACATATATAAGTGAAAAACATGGTTTAACAAACTTAGGTACATCAACATTGATTTTAGACTTATGTCAAAAATACAATCTTCCTGTAACTTCTCATTTACAGGTTGATCATCTTATGAATGCTATTGCATTAGATAAGAAAAACATAAACCAGAAATTATCATTGATATTGTTAAAAGAAATAGGTGAATCATTTATATATCCTAGTGATTTATCATTTATACAAATAGTAAAGGAGATCTGATATGTCATATATAATTGAAAATAAAAAATTAAATGGAACAGTGAGAGTTCCATCTTCTAAAAGTTATGCACATAGAGCTATTATATGTGCTTCTTTAGCAATAGGGAGAAGTCTTATACATAATGTAGACTATAATGATGATATAGAAGCAACTATAAATGCTTTAAAAGCGTTAGGGACGATTATTATTAGAAATGGGAATACATTAGAAATAGATGGAACAACAACATTTATGAAAAGAAATGTTGAAATTGATTGTAATGAATCAGGGTCTACACTTAGATTTTTAGTACCAGTTTCTTTAATCTGTGAATCACAGATTCATTTTACAGGTAAAGGAGAATTAGGTAAAAGACCAATGAATATCTATTATGATATATTTGAAAAACAAGGAATAGGTTATTTATATAGAGAAAATGCTTTAGATTTATATGTAAGAGGAATGTTAAGTGGTGGAGTTTTTGAAATACCTGGAGATGTTTCTAGTCAGTTTATTAGTGGATTATTGTTTGCTTTACCATTATGTGATCAGGATTCAAAAATCATTATTACAACACCATTACAATCAAAAGATTATGTTTTAATGACGATAGACGTATTAAAACATTTTGGTGTTTATGTGATGTATAGTGATAATGAAATTATTATACCTGGAGGTCAGTTCTATAGTCCTAAAGATTATTATATTGAAGGAGATTATTCTGCAGCAGCTAATTATATAGGTGCAAATGTATTAGGGAATCATATCACTATAGAAGGATTAAATAAACATACATTACAAGGAGATAGAATTATAGAAGATATAATCACATCATATCATGATGATGACTTACATATTGATGGAAGTCAATGTATCGATATCGTTCCATTATTATCATTAATATGCAGTGTAAGAAAAGGACAATCTACGATTTATAATATCGAAAGATTAAAATATAAAGAAAGTGATAGATTACATGCAACAATTGATGTCTTAACTAAATTAGGAGCATCTATCAAAGAGGAAGATGATAGTCTTTTCATTGAAGGAGTAACAAAGTTACATGGAGCACATGTAAGTTCATATCATGATCATAGAATTGCAATGATGATCGCTATCGCATCATCAATCTGTGATGGTGAAATTATTGTAGATGATATGGAATGTGTAAAAAAATCTTATCCTATGTTTATAGAACATTTTAAACAGTTAGGAGGGATTATAGATGTGGGGGACTAATATACATCTATCATTATTTGGTGAAAGTCATCAGCAAGCGATTGGTATTGTTATAGAGAAGCTTCCTTCAGGAATAAAATTAGATGAAGAAGCCATTTATAAAGATATGGATCGAAGAAAACCTGGAACATCATCTTTAAGTACACAAAGAAAAGAAAGTGATACTGTTCATATTATAAGTGGATTATTAAATGGTGTGACAACAGGAGCACCATTATGTGCCATTATTTATAATGAAGATCATGATTCTTCATCATATTCATTATTAAAAACACATATGAGACCATCTCATAGTGATTATAGTGCTTATGTTAAATATAATGGATTTAATGATGTCAAAGGAGGAGGACATTTTTCTGGCAGATTAACAGCGCCTATTGTATTTGCAGGTGCAGTTGCAAAACAAATTTTAAAAGAAAAAAATATTTATGTTGGTGCACATATATCAAGTGTTAAAGATATAAATGATAAAAAATTTGATATTCATGTAAGTAAAGAAGATTTAGATCTTATTTTAAATAAAGAATTGCCTCTTATTGATGATAATTGCTTATCATCAATAAAAGAAAAAATAGAAACAGCAAGAATGAATAAAGATTCTGTAGGAGGAAAGATTGAATGTGTCATCTTAAATGTTCCTGCAGGTTTAGGGAATCCGTTTTTTGATAGTTTAGAATCACATATATCATCTTTAATGTTTAGTATTCCTGGAGTGAAAAGTATTGTCTTTGGAGATGATATGACAAAACTGTTAGGAAGTGAAGCCAATGATGAATATTATTATGATAATGGTATTGTAAAAACATATACAAATCATAATGGAGGGATACTAGGAGGAATCAGTAATGGTATGCCAATCGTATTTGAAGTAGGTATAAAACCAACACCTTCTATTGGGAAAGTTCAAAATACTATCAATGTAGAAACAAAAGAAAATGTACAATTAGAATTAAAAGGGAGACATGATCCATGTATTGTTCCTAGAGCAGTTGTTGTAGTAGAAGCTATGGCTGCACTAGCAATATTGGATATGATAAATATATAATGAGAGAATTAGATGAATTAAGAAAAGAGATTGATAATATAGATAGTGAACTGATCATATTGTTTGAAAAAAGAATGGATATAGTGAAAGAAGTCATTGATTATAAACTATTCCATGATTTACCTATTTATCAAAGTGATAGAGAACAGGAAGTTATTCAAAAAAATCTTGAAAAAGTACAAAATAAAGATTTAAAAGAATATGTCACTTTATTTTTAGAAAATATGATGACATTATCAAAATCATATCAGTCAGAAATAAAGGATAAGAAGTTATGAAAAATATTGTACTTATAGGAATGATGGGATCAGGAAAAACAACAATTGCTAAATATCTATCTCAAGTTTTATGTATTGATTATATTGATATGGATGAATATATAGAAAATAAATATAAGATGAGTATTTCAGATATGTTTAATATAAGTGAAGCTTATTTTAGAGAAAGAGAAGTCCAAGTATGTTATGAATTATCTTTAAAAGATAATATTATTCTTTCTACTGGAGGAGGAGTTATAAAAAACGAAAGTAATATAAGTCTTCTTAAAAACAATGGAATTATAATTTATATAGATAGGCCAGTAGACTCTATATATAAAGATATTGATATTACAAATAGACCATTATTAAAAGAGAATAAAGATATTTTATATGATTTATATAATCAAAGACATGATATATATTTAAAAGCATGTGATTACCATCTTATCAATGATAGTACACTAGAAGATATAATTGAAAAGATTGTGAAACTATTATCAATGTAAAAAGAATGCCTTGGAAATGTTGAATTTATGTAAAATTAATGTATAATTAATTTAAGTAGATTAAGAAATACCATGCTGAGGTATTCTTTTTTTACGGTGTAATGTAAGCGCATACTTTTTTGCCCTAGTGCTTACATATACTCCTTAAATTGTAGAATGACAAGAAAAAATAGGAGGAGAGAAACATGAAATTATTTAAAAAATGGATGGTTTCAATTTTAGCAATCGCTATGTCTATGTCTGTGATCGCTGCTGATTTCACAGTTGTAGAAGCTAAAAAAGCAGATGAAGCTTATATTGAAGAAATCATCGACAACATGTCATTACGTGACAAAATCACACAAACATTCATGTTTGATTTCAGACAATGGGGAAGCCCAGCAGCTGACTTCACAGTAATGAATGATGAAGTAAGAAAAATTGTAGAAGACTATAACTTCGGATCAGTAATCTACTTCGCAAACAATATCAAAAATACAGTTGATACATTCAACTTAACACAAGAAATGCAAAAAGCAGCAACTAAGGATGGAGGAATCCCATTATTAATTTCTGCTGACCAGGAAGGTGGATCAGTATACCGTTTAGGATCTGGAACAGCATTACCTGGAAACATGGCATTAGGAGCAACTAATGATGTAGAAAATTCTTATAGAGCAGGGCAAATCATCGGTAGAGAATTAAGTGCTTTAGGAATCAATACAAACTTAGCACCTGTAGTAGATGTCAACAACAATGCAAACAACCCAGTAATCGGACTTAGATCATATGGTGATGATGCAACAAAAGTAGGGCAAAATGCATCTGCATCAATCGCAGGTATGGCTGAATACAATGTAATCGGATGTGCAAAACACTTCCCAGGACATGGAGATACAGCAACAGACTCACACTATGGATTACCATCAGTGGATAAACCAAAAGACGTTTTAATGGAAAACGAATTAAAACCTTATACAGTAGCAATTGAACAAGGTATTGAGATGATCATGACTGCACATATCTTATATCCACAATTAGATAGCAGCACAATCTTCTCAACAAAAACTGGAAAAGAAGAATCAAGACCAGCTACATTATCAAAAGCAATCCTAACAGACTTATTAAAAGGTGAAATGGGATTTGAAGGAATCGTAGTAACAGACGCTATGAACATGGCTGGAATTAACAATACATTCCATGAAACACAAGCAGCAGTAGAAGCATTAGCAGCTGGTGCTGATATGTTATGTATGCCAGCTACAGGAGTCTTTACTGTAGAAGCAATGTCAAGAGTTGATGCAATCATTGCAGCAATCGAAGAAGCATATGCAGATGGATACATCACAGATGAAAGATTAGAAGATGCAGTACGCAGAATCTTAACAGTAAAATTAAACAGAGGAATCTTAGACTATGATGCAGCAGACTATACATTACAAGATGCACAAGCAATCGTAGGATCTGATTTCAACAGAGAAACAGAAAGACAAATCGCTGCAAATGCAGTAACAGTAGTACAAAACAAAGACAATACATTACCATTAAAAATTAAAGCTGATTCAAAAGTATTAGTATTAGTACCATATACAAATGAAACAGGACAAGTGGCAATGGCATGGAACCGTGCAAAAGAAGAAGGATTAATTCCTGAAGGGGCAGAAATCAAAATCGTAAGATTCTACAGAACAAAATCAGGAAGCACATATTATCCAACAAATCATGATGCAGATATCGAATGGGCAGATACAATCATCATGAACTCAGAAATTTCTAACGTAAATCGTTACACTGAAGGAGCTTCTAATAACTTCTTATATGCAGGACCAAAATCATATATTGCAAAAGCAGAAGAATTAGGAAAAACAACAGTAGTAATGTCATCTGACAAACCATATGACGTGCAAATGTATAAAGATGCAGATGCAGTATTTGCAGTATTCGGATGTAAAGGATCTTCAGCTGACCCAACTGAAACATTAATCGGTGG
>JAZLDV010000027.1:0-12404 GCA_045614925.1 Coprobacillaceae bacterium
CCGTAAACACGAACTTCTTTTACGTGGAATCCTTCGTTAGAAGAGTTAAATAATCCCACTAATTTTACATAACGAGCTACAGGTTTATCTGTTTCATAAATATAATCATCACCAGCTGCTGGAGATGGAATTTTACCATGAACTTCTTCACGACTTGCTAATTTAGTCCATTCTTCTCCATCAGTACTTGTATATAAATCATATAAATAATAACGATTTCCTGCTACATAGTTTAATACATTTACTTTATCAATTTCATAAACTTTTTCTAAGTCAATGATTACATATGGTTCATTACCTTCATCTACTTCCCAAGTAATACCATCCCAGTAAGTATCTGATAAACCATCTGTTACATTACTTGCATATCCTCCACCAGGAGCACCTGGACTGTCAGGACGTTCTGCATTTGCTGTTACTGATTTTTGATAAGCAATATTTCCAATATTGATTGGATCAATATAGATAACAGCATCTAATACTTTAGCTGTCACTCTATCCATATTTTCTACTGAGTTATCAGCTTCTAAGATATATCCATTTGGATTTTCATCACTTTGGATTTGTTTTTTCCAATCAGTATAGATCCATTCCATACATAATCTTGTATAGTTTAGAGTTGGAGTTGTTGCAACACCATTTTCTAATGTTTCTTCTAATCCTGTTAAATAAGATTCCCAGATTGGTTTATAAACATCTCTAATAATTCCATTATAGTGACGGAATGCATATGTTCCTAAATAAGTTGTAGGAGCCCATACTGTGATGATTGTTTTTGCATTGATTGTCATTGCATCATAAGCGAAATCATCTGCACCTGTATCAGTTGCCCAGTTTGCAGCACTTCCTACCCATTCACCAATTAATAATTCTTGTTGAGTTCCTGTAACTTCATCTAATAAATCGAATGCTGCTAAGAACTCTTCTTTTTTAGCTTTAAATTCTTCAATATTTCCTGAATTGTAAGCAGCTGATAATTCACCGCATAATTCAGTTGCGTAGTTACTTACGATCTGACGCATTACTTCAGTTAAATCATAACGATAACATTCACTTTGTGCTAATTCATCAAAGTCTTTATATAATAATTCTAAAGCTTCTTCTAATTTAGAGAAACTATATCTAGAACCATAAGATCCTAAACTTGGACTAGTTGATAAAATAACTTGAGAAGGTGAACTACTTCCACTATAAACTGTATCTAATAAGATATCCCATGCTTTAATAGCATTTTCAGTTTCTTTACCATATCTTGCAGTTACCCAATTATCTGTCCAATCACTTAAGAACTTAGCAGGAGTTGTTGCCTGTAATTCTTCTACAGTAACCCAAGCCATATCAAAGACTAAATCATAAATTAATGGATTGTCATATGTAGCTTCAGAAATAAATCCGATACCTTTCATATGTTCTGCATTTTCATAAGCATATTGAATACGTTTAACTGCTTCTAATGCTCTACCATCCATACCTGGATTTCCACCATAGTTTTCTAATAAACACCATACCCAGCTAGTACTGTTAAATTCATCTTCTTCTAATACTGTTGCACCATTGTAGTATGAAGTTTGTTGCCAATAAGGTGTATTGTATACTGAGTTTAATCCCATAAGATCTAAGATTAATACATGATCTTCACGATTATCACCCATACCGTTTAATAATTCATTTGTTGGGTTAGCCCACCAAGCTTGTACCATCCATACAGCTTCTGAATCATATTCTAATAATGATTCTAATACGTTTTCAGCAATCATATCATCAGTTAAATCTTCTGGTCTGATTCCACCTTCATGGAATGGGTCAACTGCATAATAATTGCTTGTATTTCCAAATGCCCAATCTTGTGCTTCGTAGAATAACTTAGCATATTGGTCATATAATTCACCATCAGTTCTAATCATATCTGGACGAGGTAAGTTACACCAAGTACCTTGTTCTAAGATTTCAACATCTGGCTGATATTCACCAAAGTTATTAGGAATCATACCTGCATAACCTTGTAATACTGTTTCCATACCTAAAGATACTTTCCATCTTTGGTTTTCTCTGGCCATTTCTAAACGACCTTTTACCCATTCATCAGCAACTGGTCCACCGATAACTTCCATGTTATCCATGAATTGCCATGCATAATATGATCCACCAGCGATCCAATCTTTTGCTTCATCATAAGTATAACCGAAATTCATTAAGAACATGATCCATACTGCTTCTTGTCCTGCTAAGTCAAGTACACAGTTTACACCATTTAATGCCATCCAGTCATATTCTCTTTGGAATTCATCAGCATCTGCATAAGAGAATGTGTAGTTTAATGTACAGTAGTTAAATGCATAACGCACTTCTACTTGATTTTCTTTTGTAATTTTTCCATCAGGTTTAACAATACTTTCTGGCATATGACCATTTACTGTCTGTTCACTTACTAATACATGACAATAATTTTCTAAGTAATAGTTTAAACCACTAGATAATGATAAACCTTCATTACCTTTAATAACAATTTTATTTGAAGATGCTTCATATTCTACTGAGAACCAGTCTTTAGTTTTAGAAGAATCTTCTACGATTTCAAATGCGAACCATTCACGATATTGACTTCCAATAATACGATCAATGATTCCATATACGTTTTCATAAATTTCAGTTGTTGTAATTTCTTTAGAATATTTAGAATCAGCATAAGATTCCATATCTAATATAGTTTCAACTACATTAATATTTTTATCTTTACCATCTTCTTTTGTATAGTCTACTAATAATTTATCTTTATTTTCTCCTGTAGGTTCACCATGAACACGTACTTCTGATAATAAAGAAGTTTTTAAATCACTTACTTGTTCTACATAAATACGAACAATACGATAAGTAGAATTATCTAATTCACTTAAATCAATTTCATATAATCCATTTTCTGGTACAGTTTTTGATCTTTCTTGATATAAACGATCATAATTTGAACCATCAGTACTTCCGTAAACACTAAAGTAATAATAACGTCCTGCTTTTACAGGGAATTTTACTTCAATATCACTTAAATCTACATTTTCTTCTAAATCAATATCAAAATATGCAGGAGCAAATGCACCTGAACAGATTGTTTCGTCAAAACCATCTACGATATTACCTAAAGAATTTGTATTTAAATGTGAATTTACTGGTTTACCATAAGCTAAGTTGTTAGAATCAGAAGGATCATAATTTGGAGCTACATAATTAGGATCGATTGCTCCATATACTTCAAATTCTTTCATATGTACAGAAGGATTTGCTGAGTTTGATGTCATGTTTACACGGATAAAACGTCCATATACTGGTGAATCAAATTCATATTTTTCTCCAGCAAATGCAGCAACTTCTCCATGAGTATCAGTTCTATCTGCTACTTTAATCCATTCTACACCATCAGCACTTACTTCGATGTTGTAATCATACCATCTTCTTCCATCTGTATAAGGGAATGCTTTCATTGAATCAATGAAATAAGCTGATTCTAAATCAATTGTGAAGCTTTGTGGATTTTCTTCACTTGCAACTCCACCATCCCAATATTTATTTAAATCACCATCAGTGATACAATCAGCTGTTAATCCATTATCAGCATTAGTTGAAGATACATTTTTACCTTTTGCTACGTTTACAGCATTTGTAATACCATAAACTTCAAATTCTCTCATATGGAATTCATTACTTCCATTTGAGTTATATGTACAGTTTACACGTACATATCTTGCATTTAAATATGGACTAAATCCATATGTTTCTCCAACAAACGAAGGAACTGTTCCAAATGTTTCTTCACGATCTGCAACTTTTGTCCATGTTTGTCCATCCGAACTGATTTCAATATCATATAAATAATATCTTTCATCATCAGTGAATGGATAAGCAACCATTCTTGTAAGTGTACAAGCTTCACCTAAATCAATTGTAAAGCTTTGTGGTAATCCTAAACCACTGTGCCAGTAAGAATAAGCAGATGTGTTGTCACCATCTACGATAACTGTTGCACCATAACCTTGACTTAATTGTTGAGTTGCACTAATAGGTGCACCTAACGCTAAGTTCTTTTCACCTTCTAATGCTTTAGATTCTTTACCCCAAGCTTGAATTTCAGCAATCGCAACAGCTTCTTTAGTTGTATTAGAAGTTACTGTTACTTTAATTCCTTTCATAACAATTGGATTATCTAAAACATATTCACTATAGAATTTATGTCCTAAATTCAATGTTGTAGTAGAATTATCTTCATTGTAACTTGTACCTTTATATAATTCTTTTGTATTTCCATTAGCATCTACATAGTATACTGTAAATCCTAATACTTCATCTTTATTTGCACGTTCTTTAAAAATTACACGTACAGTGTCAATTTCATATTTTTTATCAAAATCAACTTTTGCATTAACAGGAGTTGATGCAGAAGCTGCAATCCAAGCATCTTTTAATACATTATTATTTAAGAATGCTTTATCTCCACCAACAACAGTTACGTTGTCAGCATCTGCTACCCCACCATTTTTTTGTGAAGCAACGTTAATTGATTCTACATCTTCTTCATCATTTTCTACTAATTCTAAAGCTTCATATGCTTGTTTTAATGCAGCATATGCTTCTTTTACTGCGCTTTCTGATAAAGTTGATTGAATAACTTCTCTTGCTTGTTCTACAGCTGTATTTAAAGCAGTTACTGATTCTTCAGTATATAAAGAAGTATCTACTTCTAAAGCTTTTTCTACTAAATCTTTTAAATCTTCTAAATTAGCAGTATTACCTAAAATTTGGATTTCAGCAATTCCCCATTTATAACCATAAGCATAACCTGGAATTTGAATAACAGGTTGAACGAATTTTACATAACGTCCTGTTGCAGGTTTTTCTAGTTCAGCAGTTAATTGACCATAAGTACCTAACTGTACATTTTCATTTTCAATTGTATAAACTGATGTCCAATTAGTACCATCTTCTGAAACTTGTACTTCTAATTTTTTCCCTGATGGGAAGTAATCAATTACAATTGCACTAAAATCATAAATATTTCCTAAATCGATTTGTAAATAGTTCCCTTCAGATGAATTCATAGAAGTTCTATTTCCATTCATTTCAGTTTTATTTACAATACCATCAGTTACATTTTTTGGATCAAAGAATTCATAATATAAAGTACCATCATCTTTGTATCCACCTTCGATGTCTTTAATATAAACATCTTTATTTAATGCTAAGTTTTCTCTCTCAATTTCTACTAAGTTTTCGATTGCAGTCGCATATGCTTCTTTTGCATCTGTTACTTCTTTTAAAGTTGCATCTTCATTATTAAGTACAGCTTTAATATCTTCTAAAACTTGTAAATAATCAGCCCATGATTCCTCACTATATTTACCAAAATAATATTTTTCATCTAAAATATCTCTTAGTTCTTGTTTTGCTAAAACAATTTCACTAACTGAAGAAACTTCGCTTCCATAAGCTCTTAACTCATTAAAATGGTATCCTGTATTTGCAGAGTTAAATTTACCAACAAATTTTACATGTGTTGCATATCTTTCTTCAGTTAAAATAATTGTAGTTCCATCACTTGTAGCAGGATTTGTTCCTTTATATTCTGCTACTTTTTTATAATTTTCTCCATCTAAACTTGTATAGATTTCAAAATGATAATATCTACCACCAGCAGCATAATAATTCACTACATTAAATGAATCAATTTTATGTACTCCTCCTAAATCAAAATCAATCCAAGGAGAATTTCCCCAATTTCCTGCATCCCAGTATGATGAAATATTTCCATCTACTGAATGAGAAACATTTTGATTAGGTTGGCTATTTGTAAATGTCTTTCCTGTTAAAACGTTAGTTCCTGATGCCTGAACTGAAGTTACTGGCTGTAATAACCCCATAATCATTGCAAAAGCCATAATTAAAGAAAAGACTTTCTTACTATATTTCATGATCCTCACCTCCATCAAACTCACAAAATCAGTAAGCGTTTTCACCCATATATTATACCTTTTTTTCATCAATAAATAAACAGAATAAAATATGTATACAATTTTATCATTAAATCCACAATATTTGTATTAATTAGAAATTAAATTTAATAATTATGTGTTTTTATAATTTTTTTCCATTAAAAAAAGGAAGATTTTCAATCTTCCTTTCATAATTAATTTATTTTATTGAATAGCAGAAACTGTATACCATTCTCCATTTTTAACCGCTTCATAACCATCAGCTACGAAGTCAGATGGATCAAATCTAAATGTTCCGCCATAAATAGTTACTGTTCCACCTCTAGCAGCTACAATTGGGAAATGTCCTGATTTTGTTGATGGTTTATCAAATGTTCCACCTTTAACAATAATTTCTCCACCATCAGCATATAAATATGAACCTTTTTTAGCTGTATCTAATTTAAATGTTCCATCTAAAACAGTAATTTTTCCTGTAGAAGCTGCATAGAATACATGGCGTCCTGATCCAGAATTATTTTTAGTTGTAACTGAACCACTTTTAAATACGATTTCACCATACGCATTCACTCCTCCACCTTTAGAAACAACATTTACATTTTCATAAACTGTTGTACCTGTTTCTGTCGTACGTAAAGGATAGATAGTTGTAGAAGAATTAACTGTACCATTTTTAATTTCAGCATCTCCTTCAATCATAATATAATTAGGAGTTGTAATAGTCATTTCTTTTAAATCTAAAACAACATCTTTATCATCAGCTAATGTTGCTCCATCAGTGCTGATGTTATTTCCTAATTCATAGTAACCACTTTCTCCGAAAGATTCATCTAAATCAATGTCATTTCTGATTACTTTTGTTACTGTAGCATCTGCATCATATTGATTATCAAAGCTATCTTCTTCATATGTATATTGAGTTGCTAAAACAACAATATCAAATTCTCCACATAAATCTAAACCTTGATATTCATTTCCTGCATCTTTATCCATTTGAAGAATTAATCCTAAATAAGAAGCTTCTCCTGCATTTAATGAACCACTATTTAATGCTTTAACATTATTTACGAATTCACGTACAGTATATTTTGCTAAAATTCCCGCTTCAGTTAATTCATCTAAATTATCACGTGTTACGTTTTGAGCAATATAATCTTTAACTGTATCTGCTGAATCATTTTTTACATATACATTGATAACATCAGCTAATTTAGATAATTCTGCACTTGCTTTAATTGCGGTTTCCCATTTTAAAGCTAATGTTCCTTCGTTAACTAAACGAAGATTTACAATTTGAGTGTAACCTGGTTCCCAGTTACTGTAATTGAAGATTTGTTGGTTATTAACATCTTCCCAGCTATCTCCATCCCATTTTTCAAATGCCATTTCTAATGTTCCTGATTGAATAACATTCTTTCCTGAAGTCGCACTATCAGTAAACCATGCTAAAGTTGTACCAGTTAACATAGATACACTTAACAATAAAGCAATAGCACTTAATAATAAACTTTGTCTTGTTTTTTTTGAATTATTCATACAAAATTCCCCTTTCTTTTTTTCTGATATATGTGTCAGATTTATATCATAAAGTAAAACCAAATACATATACTACTGTCTTTACAGTATATCATATTTTTTTTAAAATTTATATAGATAAATAGGTATTTATTGTAATTTTGTATGAACATTTCGTATATAAAATATAAAAAAAGCCCGTAGGCTTTTTTTATATTGTTTTTGCTAATTCATATCCTTCACTAATAGCATCTTTAATATTTCCAACTTTATGACCATCACCAATAATATGGTAAACTACTCCTGCTTCTTTTAACATATTTTCAATTCCTTGATCAATATGATATCCATTTGCAAATATTAATGTATCTGCATTATCAATTGTTTTTTCTACACCATTTTGTTCATAAGTAATCTGTGTTTCACTGACTTTAGTTACTTTTGCATTACATTCAATATGAATACCTTTTTCCATCATTCTCATAACAAGAACACTTCTTCCTGCTCCAGTTTCACTCATTAGAATTTCATTTGCCATTTCTAATACTGTCACATCTCTATTTCTCATAAATCTATCATTTAATAAAGGTGCTAGATAGTCAGCAGTTTCGCATCCTACGCTTCCCCCACCAATAATAACAATTTTTTGTCCAGGGAATGCTTTTCCTGCTAAAATGTCATCTGCTGTTGCCCAATGTTTAAAACATGTAAAATCTTGAATAATATTTGGTTTTGCTCCAGGTGCTGCAATCACTTCATAATCTTTAAATTCTGTTTCTAACAGTTCTTTTGTAACAAGAGTATTTAATCTAACATCAATATGATTAACTTCTAATCTATGTGCCATATATTTAACAATCTTTGTTAACTCCTGCTTAGCAATAGGAACACATGCAATATTAATTTGTCCTCCTAATCTATCTGTCGCTTCACATAGTACAACATCATGGCCTCTTTTATGCGCAACAAATGCTGCTTCCATTCCTGCAATACCACCACCAATTACAAGAATTTTCTTTTTGTTTTCACTAGAAGTTAAAGTATCTTCATTTTCTAATTCAAATGAAGGATTTACTGAACAAGATATTCTTTTTCCAAACATAATTCCATTTAAACATCTTGTACATCCAATACATGGTTTAATATCAATTTCTTTTCCTTCAAATGATTTATTTGCAAATTCCGGATCACATAAATTTGCTCTTCCAATCATACATGCATCTGCTAATCCATTTGCTATAATTTCATCTGCAATCCAAGCTTCAGTAATTCTTCCTACTGTAGCAACTGGAATATTAACTTGTCTTTTAATATATTCAGATAAATGTGTATGAGATCCCTGTTTACTTCCCGGTGCAGGCATAGAACTTCCTTTTTTAACAGTATTTCCTCCTGATACATGTAACATATCAGCACCTGCTTGTTCTAACCTTTTTGCAACATATGTCATATCATTGATATTTAAACCACCATCACTATATTCATCTCCTGAGATTCTCACATCAATAATAAAATCATCACCGCATACTTTTCTTACTTCTTCAATAACTTCTAAAGTTAATTTCAATCTTCCATTAATATCTCCACCATATTCATCACATCTTTTATTGTATAAAGGAGATAAAAATCCACCTAATAATCCATGTGCATGAGCACAATGTATTTCTACACCATCACCACCAGCAATCTGTATTCTTTTTGCTGCTTCCCCAAACTGTCTTATAATGACTTTTAATTCTTCTTTCGTTACTGCACGAGGTGCAGCTTTTGCATAATATGGTCCAACATTAGAAGGAGCAATTAACTGAGGTGTACCAGGAATAGGAAATGCCATATATGCAGGATGGAATAATTGTGGTAATAATACTGTTCCATATTTATGTACTTCTTCAAATACTTTTTTCCATCCTTCTATATAACTATCATCATGGATTGACATATCACCTGGAAGATAAATATATGTAGGTTCTACAGTTACAACTTCACTGACTATTAAACCTACTCCACCTTTTGCTCTAGCAGAATAATGCTGTACTAATTCATCAGTTACATATCCTTTATTAGCTAGATTTGTAGAAATAGGTGGCATAAATATACGATTTTTAATTGTCTTTTTACCTATTTGAATAGGTTCAAATAAATGTTTATATTTATTCATTGTTATTCCTCCAAAAAAAGACCAGCTTAGCTGGTCTTAATCATTAAATTTCATTTGCTGCTTTATATCCTGAACGAATTGCTTCAGCAATACCTGCAGTTTTTTCACCAGAACAATCACCTGCATAGTAGATAGGTGTATCTACACCTTCAACATCTAAGATGTTTTTCACTGATCCTGCTGCCATAACAACATAATCACATTCAATAGTTAAATCTTCTTCTCCATTATTAGCAACAACACCTAAATCATTAATGCTATTTACTTTTGTATTTACATATTGTTTTACATTATGTTTAGCAAAATCTTCCATCATAGTTGGTAAAACAGTTGAAGATTCTTCTTTAGCAATCTTATCAGTCATTTCAATAATAGATACTTCTACACCTTGATTTGCTAAATATTCAGCAGTTTCAGCACCAACTAAACCTCCACCAATTACTGCAGCTTTACCTGTTACTTTTACACTACCGTCTAATACATCCCAGCTTGATACAACTTTATCACTATCAGCTCCTGGAATTGGTAATTTCATATTATGAGCACCTACTGCCACAATAACAGCATCTGCTTCATTCATAATATCTTTTGTTGCTTCTGTGCTTAAATGAATAGTCACATTATCCATTAATGGTAATACTTTTTCATAGTATTCTACAGAACGCATAATTTCATCTTTTCTAGGTGGAACTGATGCGATATGAATTTGTCCACCAATTTTATCTTCTTTTTCATAAACATGAACATTATGACCACGTTTAGCTGCAACTCTTGCTGCTTCTAAACCAGCAATACCTGCACCTACAATCACAACATCTTTCTTTTCATCCGCTGGTTTAATAAAGATAGTTCCTTCATCACCATTTTCAGCATTTAAAATACAAGAAATATATCTACGACCTTGAATCGCATCTACACATCCTTTATTACATTGTAAACATTCTCTGATAGGTTCATCATTTTCAACTTTTAAAGCGATATCTGGATCACATAATAAAGAACGACCATAACAAATAATATCAGCATCACCATTTGCTAAGATTTCTTCTCCATTTGCTACAGTAACAACTTTACCTACAACTGCAACTGGAATATTAACAACTTCTTTTACTTTTTTAGTAATAGGTAACATCCAGCTATAATCTCTAGTTCCCATAGGTGGAATTGTATCAGCCATATTACCAGTATGATTTGCTTGAGCAACTTGAATCATATCTACACCAGCTGCTTCTAACATTTTAGCAAACTCAATACCATCTTCTTCGTGTAAACCACCTTTACCTCTATCACTACCATCATCATTAGTCGTAATAAATGGTAATTTATATTCAATCATTAATTCAGGAGCAGCTTCTTTAATTGCAGCTACAACTTCTAATGCATAACGTACACGGTTTTCTAAAGTACCACCATATTCATCAGTTCTATGATTTAAAATTTTAGAACATAATGAACCTAATAATCTATCTCCATGAATTTCAATTGCATCAATACCAGCTTCTTGTGCTCTTCTAGCGCTTTGTGCAATTGCATCTTTAATTTGATTTAATTGTTCTACTGATGCTTCAGTAACAAAGTGTTTCATATCATGATGTAACTTAGCATATGCTGCATCACTTAATTCTTTTGCTTCAGCCATTTTCGCACCAAAAGTAGCCATATCTCCAGCTTCTTTTGCTTTTTGAGCTTCCATCATTGCTTGTCTAGATACCATAATCATTCTTCCTACTCCAGGAACATCATATTCTGGATGGAAAATTTGTAAAGCAACTTTACAATCATACTCATGCATCATATCTGCTAATTTTTTAAATGTAGGGATTTGACGATCATCACATAATTTTGGTGTTGGTGATGCAGTCATAACTGGAGCAACATCTCCAATAATCACATAACCAGAACCACCTTGCGCAACTCTCTTATAGAAGTTAAAACTTCTTTCTCCAATTGAACCATCACGTTCTTCATATCCAGTAGTTTGTGGAGGGAACATAATACGGTTCTTAAATGTTAAATTACCAACTTTAATTGGTTGTAATAATAATGAATCTTTTGACATTTCTTTATACCTTCCTTCTTGTTAACATTTTAACAAACGGACATACATATATCTACAAGAAAATTAATTTTTTCACAAAAGAAAAGATGGTATGAATTCATACCATCTTAAGAGTTATTTATTTTGCTCTAATTTTAAATACTGTTCCTGTCCAGTAAGTTTCATAACCTTCATTCATACATACTAATTTAGCTTCATCACCTGCTGTATAAGTATAATCAGCAGCTGGTTTTAAATTAAATGCATTAAAGTAACTTCCTTCAGCAACATGGAATTTAATTGTTCCAAAATCTTTAGCTAATAAAGCAGTATTGTGGTTTGTGTTTAATGCGAAGTATACAATACCATCAATTCCTTCTCCACCAACTGTACAGTATAAACCACTATCAAGATAAATGTTATCTTCTAAGTTTCCACCTGTAATATTTGCTGCAACATTCCATCCATAGAATCCATTATGATTAGCATTTGCAGTACTTGTATTACCTGAAATAGTACCACCAGTCATGTTAAATGTAGTACGCTCAGTAAAACGAATTGCGCCTGAATCGTTAGCAGTATTGTTGCACATTTCAAAATCACCACTCATATTAATTGTAGACTTATCACCTGTATAAATAGCTCCACCTACTTCAGCAGTATTTCCTGACATCTTACCACCATTTAAATTATAAGTAGAAGCACCATATCCCCAGAT
>JAZLDV010000028.1:0-3071 GCA_045614925.1 Coprobacillaceae bacterium
ATTAATTCAATTATATCCAGTATGGAAAGTTGGTTCAAAATTACCTATCGTAATGGGTGTAAGTTTTACATTCGTTACTGTATTATGTACAATTGCAGTAAATTATGGATATCCAAGCGTAATTGGAGCTGTATTAGTAGGGGGTATTTTTGAGGGAACTTTAGGTTTAATGGCAAAATATTGGAGAAAGATTATTTCACCAATTGTTGCTGCTTCAGTTGTTACTGCTATTGGTTTTTCTTTATTTAGCGTAGGAGCTAGATCTTTTGGTGGAGGATATGTAGAAGATTTTGGTTCTATTGAAAACTTATTATTAGGGACAATTACATTAGTAACTTGTCTTGTATGGAACAGTAAAGCAAAAGGATATTTAAAACAATTATCAGTTTTAGTAGGTTTAATTGTAGGATATGTTGTTGCGATTTTTATGGGAAAAGTAGATTTATCTATTATTTTCCAAGGTGGATTAATTTCCTTACCTAAACTTTTACCTTATATGCCTGAATTTAATATTGGTGCTATTTTCTCTGTATGTATTATTTATCTTGTATCTGCAGCAGAAACTATTGGTGATACATCAGCAATGGTAGCGACAGGATTAAATAGAAAAATTACAGATAGTGAAATTTCTGGGTCATTAGCATGTGATGGTTATTCATCAGCTATATCATCTTTATTTGGATGTCCTCCTGTTACATCATTTTCACAAAATGTTGGATTAATTGCTATGACTAAAGTTGTGAATAGATTTACAATTATGACAGGTGCAGTTTGTATGATTATTGCAGGATTATTACCTCCTGTAGGAAACTTCTTTGCATCATTACCTGAATCAGTATTAGGTGGATGTACAATTATGATGTTTGGAACAATCTTGACTTCAGGAATGCAAATGGTTGCTGATGCAGGGTTTAATCAAAGAAATATTACAATTGCTGCATTATCATTATCAGTAGGTATTGGGTTTACTTCAGCAAGTGAAATTGGATTATGGCATGCATTCCCTGCAATGGTTCAATCAGTATTTTCTGCAAATGTTGTTGCTGTAGTGTTTGTAACTTCAATCATTTTAAATTTATTATTACCTAAAAATATGGATATTGAAAAAGAATAGAGAAATTGTTGAAAGATAGAATTTATTAAAGTAAAATATATATGTTAGGATAAATAAATTTGGGGGAGAATAAAATGAACTGTTTAGAACAAAGAATTGTAAAAGATGGTATTGTTAGAGAAGGTAACGTTTTAAAAGTAGATAGTTTCTTAAATCATCAAATGGATATTGAATTATATGATGAAATGGGAAAAGAATGGAAAAGACGTTTTGAAGGAAAAAATATTACTAAAATTTTAACAATTGAAGCATCAGGTATTGGTATTGCATGTATTGCTGCTTATCATTTTAAAGTACCTGTAGTATTTGCTAAAAAAGCAAAAAGTGTGAATATTGATGGTGACGTGTATTGTGCAGAAGTAGAATCATTTACACATAAAAATAAAAATCAAGTTATCGTATCAAAAAGATATTTAAGTGAAGATGATCATATTTTAATTATTGATGATTTCTTGGCTAATGGATGTGCTTTACAAGGATTAATTCAAATTGTTAATGCATCAGGTGCTACAGTAGAAGGTATTGGTATTGCAATTGAAAAAGGATTCCAAAATGGTGGAACTATTATTAGAAATTTAGGATATCAATTAGAATCTTTAGCGATTGTTGATGCTATGGATGCTAGTACTGGTGAAATAACATTCAGAAAACAATAATAATGACAGGGTTTCTTAAAGAAATCCTGTTTTTTTATACTTTTTTTATTGTTATTTCATATATTGGTGTAGGAGGAAAAGAAATGGATTATTACAATATAAATTATTTTAATAGACAAAGTGAAGACTATGATTATGGTGGAAAGGTATTTGCTGTTAATGTAAATGATCTAAGTGATAGTTATAATGATTATAGAAGAGCAGTATGGAGTGGAAGTATGCTTCAGATGACTTTGATGACTATATTGCCTCATGATGATATAGGGGTAGAAGTTCATCCTAATACTGATCAGGTATTAAAAGTTATGAGTGGACATGGAATATTTGTATATGGCGATAGTCGTGACAATCTTGAACATAGTATACCAGTATTTAAAAATAGTATGATATTTATACCTATGAACACATATCATAATATTATCAATAACGGTGATAAACCTTTAAAACTTATAAGTCTATATGCACCCTCACAACATCCTTTTGGTTTAGTACAAAAAGAAAAAGAAGAACATTTTCATTATTAAAATGGTAGAACTCAAAGAGTTCTACCATTTGTTTTCTACTTCTTCAATAAATCCTAAGAATTTATCTAATACAATTTCAGTTCCATCATCAAGTATTGCTTTACCAGTATAATATCCAAACACCTGATTCTGATCAGATTTAATTAATTTCACATCAGTACAGCTAGCACGATTTAAAATAGGTTCAAATAACATCTCAAAACGTCCATCACTACTTGTAATAGTCCAATTATCAAGATAATTAGCAGGAATATCAGCCTTAATATGTTCAATCTTATGTGCTTTTCCATCATAGAATAACATATTTTCACTTGCAGCACTTGTATCTCCAAAACCATAACCAATATTAAATCCAAAACGATGACCATCTACAATACCACTCGCACTACCCCAAATCCAAGTATTATGATATGTCCATACGCCTCTTCCCCAATCTAATGTTCCATAAGCATTTTCAATTTTAACAACTTTATCTCCATATGTCACAGTTCCATTTGCAACCATACAATTAATCTTTTGGTTATAATAGAAATGTTTAGGTTTTTCAAATGGTGTTGCAATAACAATACTTTCTTCAGGTTCTTCACTTAATACTAAATGAATAATTGCATCTTTACCATCATGGAAATCTTTCATCATACAATCTAATTCTCTTATACCATCATGTGTATGAAAACAGAAATTACATTTCTTATCAGTATATGTAATCTTTCCATAATCACTTCTTTTAGGGAAATTCAATTTCCCTAAAGGCATAACAAACATCTGACTGACAGT
>JAZLDV010000029.1:0-18835 GCA_045614925.1 Coprobacillaceae bacterium
ACTCAGCTATGAAAACTGGATGGGTAGAAGATAACGGTAAATGGTATTACTTAGATTCAGCAATGAAAACTGGATGGGTAGAAGATAACGGTAAATGGTATTACTTAGATTCAGCAATGAAAACTGGATGGCAATTCATTGATGGAGAATGGTGGTACTTAAATAGCCATATGATGACTGGATGGCAAAAAATCAACGGAACATGGTATTATTTAAATAATTCTATGGTAACTGGATGGTTAAAAATCAACGGAACTTGGTACTATTTCAATGAAAAAGGTGCGATGGTAACAGGAACTGTAACAATCAATGGTAAAGTACAAAAATTCAATTCTAACGGTGCTTGGTTAGGATAAAAAAATAAGACAGGATGAAATTCATCCTGTCTTTTCTTTTATTGTTTTAATACTTCGTCTATTATTCCATAATTTAATGCTTCATCAGCATTCATAAAATAATCTCTGTCTGTATCTTTCTTTATTTTTTTAAAAGGCTTATTTGTGTTTTTTGAAAGGATATGATTAAGTTTTTCTTTTTGTCTTAGCATATGTTTTGTACGAATTTCCATATCACTTGCCTGACCTTCATATCCTCCTAATGGCTGATGAATCATGATTTCACTGTTTTCTAAAGCATATCTTTTTCCTTTTTGTCCTGAACTTAATATTAATGCGCCCATGCTTGCTGATAGTCCCATACTAATGGTAGAGACATCACATTGTATATAATTCATTGTATCAATGATAGCGAGTCCTGCTGATACACTTCCTCCAGGTGAATTAATATACATATAAATATCAGATAAAGAATCAAGTGATTCTAAGTATAAAAGCTGACTTACAACAGAACTTGACATTTCATCATTTATTTCTCCACATAACATAATAATACGATCTTCTAATAGTCTAGAATAGATATCATAAGCATATTCTTTTGACTGTTTTTTCATAATTACTGTAGGTATTAGATGCATATAAATGTAACCTCCTTATTTAATTATAGAATTTAAAACTAATAAATATTCATTTTGTTTGTAAGATGTTTAGAGAATAAAAATGTAAGTGTTTTCTATCAATCATCATGTGAAAAAAAGTAATAAAGTAAGTAACTTTAGTTGATTTATTTGTAATTGTGATTTATAATATAGCCATAAAATTATTTAAGGAGGATGTCAAGAAAATGGCAGTAAAAGTAGCAATTAACGGATTCGGACGTATCGGACGTCTTGCATTCAGACAAATGTTTGGTGCTGAAGGATATGAAGTTGTAGCAATCAATGACTTAACAGATCCAAAAATGTTAGCACACTTATTAAAATATGATTCAGCTCAAGGTAAATATGAATTAGCTGATACAGTTGTAGCTGGTGAAGATTCAATCACAGTTGATGGAAAAGAAATCAAAATCTTCGCTAAAGCTAACGCAGCTGAATTACCATGGGGAGAATTAGATGTAGATGTAGTATTAGAATGTACTGGATTCTATGTATCTAAAGCAAAATCTCAAGCTCATATCGATGCAGGAGCTAAAAAAGTAGTTATCTCTGCTCCAGCTGGTAACGATTTACCAACTGTAGTATTCGGTGTAAATGAAGGAATCTTATCTGCAGAAGATACAATCATCTCAGCAGCTTCATGTACAACTAACTGTTTAGCACCTATGGCTAAAGCATTAAATGATTTAGCTCCAATCAAATCTGGTATCATGTTAACAGTTCATGCTTACACTGGAGATCAAATGGTATTAGACGGACCACATAGAAAAGGTGACTTAAGAAGAGCACGTGCAGCAGCAGTTAATATCGTTCCTAACTCAACTGGTGCAGCTAAAGCTATCGGATTAGTAATTCCTGAATTAAATGGAAAATTAATCGGTTCAGCTCAACGTGTACCTGTTCCTACAGGATCAACTACTATCTTAACTTCAGTTGTTGAAGGTGAAGTAACAGTTGAACAAGTAAATGCAGCTATGAAAGCAGCAGCTACTCCATCATTCGGATATACTGAAGAAGAATTAGTATCTTCAGACATCATCGGAATTACTTATGGATCATTATTTGATGCTACTCAAACTATGGTTAAAGTATTAGATAACGGAACTACTGAAGTTCAAACAGTTGCTTGGTATGATAATGAAAACTCATATACTTCTAACATGGTTAGAACAATCAAATATTTCGCTGAATTAAACTAATCAAATTGCTATAAAGAGACCCTTAGGGGTCTCTTTTTTTGCATATTTTTTGAAATTTCATATAAAACATTATATGATAGAAAAGAGGTGTTAAATATGTATGAAATTATTATACCGATTATGATTCCTTTTATTGGGACTTTATTAGGATCGGGTTGTGTATTTTTTTTAAAGAAAGATTTAAGTTCTGTTGTAGAAAAATTGTTATTAGGATTTGCTTCAGGAGTTATGATTGCAGCTTCAGTATGGTCATTATTGATCCCTGCAATGGATATGTCGGAGCATATGGGTAAATTATCTTTTATACCTGCTTCTGTTGGTTTTTTATTAGGGATTATCTTTTTATATGTGTTAGATCATAATGTTCCACATATGCATTTAGATAATCAGATAGAGGGTAAGAAAGCCAATATTAGTCAGTCTATGATGTTGTTTTTTGCTGTTGCTTTACATAATATTCCTGAAGGGATGGCAGTAGGTGTTATTTTTGCTGGTGTTTTATCAGGACATGGGGAAGTAAGTATGGCTGGAGCGATAGCTTTATCTATTGGAATTGCGATTCAGAATTTTCCTGAGGGTGCTATTATTTCTATGCCTTTAAAGAAAACTGGTATTTCTAAAATGAAAGCTTTTTTATATGGTGTAGCAAGTGGTATTGTAGAGCCAATTGGCGCTATTATTACAATTGCATTATCATCATTTATTATTCCTTATATTCCTTATCTTTTATCTTTTGCAGCTGGTTCTATGATGTATGTTGTTGTTGAAGAACTTATTCCTGAAGGAAGTCAAGGAACACATTCTAATCTTGCGACAATTGGTTTTGCGCTTGGCTTTGTTTTAATGATGATTTTAGATGTTGCTTTAGGGTAGATTTAAATATATAATAATAAGGTACGAGGTGGTATTATGGATTTACATTTACATGAATCTGGAGAAATGTATTTAGAGACTATTCTTCAGTTAAAGTTAAAAAATGAATATGTGCGTTCTATAGATATTGCTAATACTATGAATTTTTCTAAACCAAGTGTATCTAGAGCAATGAAATTGCTAAGAGAAGCAAATTGCATTACTATAGATGAAAAAGGATATATTGAATTTACTGAAAAGGGATTAGATATTGCAAAAAAGATTTTAAATAGACATAAAGTTTTGACTGAATTATTAATGATAATAGGTATTGAAAAAACACAAGCTGAAGAAGAGGCTTGTAAGATTGAACATGTGATAAGTGATGAAACTTATCATAAAATTATGGAATATGTAAAAAAGCAATCTTAGGATTGCTTTTATTATAAAGGAGAATCAAGAATATGAAAAAGAGATTAAATAAAAGAGGGATAGTTCTTGTTTGTGTGATATGTATGCTTGTAGGAATGTTTTCTGGTGTTGTAATTTCTAAAACATTTTTTAAGACTTTAATTTATAAAGGAAGTGTTTATGATGAAATTGCAGAATTACTAGAAACTGAATATTTAGATACTGTAGATACAGAGTTAAGTGTACAAGAAAGATTATTAAAAGGTTTAGCTGCAGGTCTAGGAGATCCTTATACAACTTATATGGAACCAAGTGAAGCAGTTGATCTGACTACAACTATTAATGGTTCATTTGTGGGTATTGGTGTCACATATACAAAGTTAGATAAAGGTGGTATTGTAATAGAGGTATTCAAGGATTCACCTGCTTATAAAGCTGGTGTTAAAGCTGGTGATATTATTACTCATATTAATGGAAATGAAATTAAATCTTATAGTAGTGATAAGATTAAAGAGACAATTATGGGTAAACCTGAAACAAAAGTAGATGTGAGAGTCTTAAGACAGGGAGAATATCATGATATTACGATTATAAGAAATAAGGTTGAATCTTCTTTTGAGGGAGAGATTAAAACAGTTGATGGTATTTTACATGGTTTTGTAAAAATATCTTCTTTTGGGGATTCTACAGCTAAATTGTTAGAAGAACAATTAAAAGTATTTAAAAAAGCAGGAGTAGAAAAACTGATTATTGATTTAAGAGGAAATAGTGGTGGATATCTTTCTTCTGTAAAAAGTATTTTAGATTTATTTATTGAAGAAGGAAAAACATTGTTGTCTATTGAGTATAAAAATAATGAAAAGACACCAATTCTAGCAACAGGCAGAGAAAAATATGTATTTGAAGATGGAGCAGTTTTAATTAATGGTGCTTCAGCAAGTTCATCAGAAGTTATGGCTGCAGCTATGCAGGAATTATTAGGTTATAAACTTATTGGAACAACAACTTTTGGTAAAGGTATAGTTCAGACTCAGATTGTTTTATCTGATTCTTCAACATTAAAATATACACATGCCAAATGGTTAACACCAAATGGAAATTGTATTCATAATGTTGGTGTTGAGCCGGATATTGAAGTTAAACAGATGAGTGCAGATGATGTTGCATTATTTAATTTAGATAAATCATATAAATATGATGAAGTGAGTGAATTTGTTTCAGCATTACAGAAGATTTTAAATCTTTTAGATTATAAAGTAGATAGAGAAGATGGATATTTCTCTTTAAAAACAAAACAGCAGTTACAAGCATTTGAAAAGAAATATCATTTAGAAGTAAATGGTGTATTTGAACAAGATGATTTAAATGTATTGTTAAGTAATCTTATTTATCATTTAACTTATAATCAGGAAGATACAGTTTACAATAAAGCATTAGAAGTGATTAAGTAAAGCTTAATCACTTTTTGTGCTTATATAAGGATAATAAGGGAAAGATATGTATTAAAGTGTACTTTTAAAAGTGAAAATGATATAATATCGTGTGATTTAAGAGTGAAGTGGAGGGATAGAAATGGATAAATTTGAATTAGTAAGTGAATATAAACCAATGGGAGATCAGCCTACTGCAATTAAGCAATTAGTAGATGGAATCAACAATGGTGTAAGAGAACAGGTATTATTAGGAGGAACTGGGACTGGTAAAACATTTACTGTATCAAATGTAATTGAACAGGTGAATAAGCCAACTCTTGTTTTAGCACATAATAAAACATTAGCAGGACAGTTGTATTCAGAACTAAAAGAATTTTTTCCTAATAATAGAGTAGAATATTTCGTATCAAACTTCGATTTCTATCAGCCAGAAGCTTATATTCCTAAAAGTGATACATATATTGATAAAACTGCACAGACAAATTATGAAATAGAAATGTTAAGGTCTTCTGCAATGAATTCATTGTTAGAAAGAAGAGATACTATTGTTGTGGCATCTGTTGCTTCTATTTATGGTTTAGGAAATCCTGAACAATATAAAGAAATGATTTTTTCTTTAAGAACTGAACAGATGATTGATAGAAAAGAATTATTAACTTATTTAGTTGATCGTCAATATCATAGAAATGATATTGAACAATCAAAAGGGACTTTTAGAGTACGTGGAGACGTAGTAGAAATTGTTCCTGGGCATACTGAAAGCTGGTTTATTCGTATTGAGTTATTTGGAGATGAAGTAGAGCGTATTAGTGAAGTTGATCCTTTAACTGGGAAAACTCTAGCAAGTTATTCTCATTATACAATATATCCTGCCTATGGTTATGTAACAAAAAAAGAACAGATGTTACGTGCTTGTGATACGATTGAAGTCGAATTAAAAGATCGATTAAAATTTTATGAAGATGAATTAAAACCATTAGAATATGAAAGATTAGATCAAAGAACAAGACATGATATTGAAATGTTAAGAGAAGTTGGAATGTGTCCAGGTATTGAAAACTATTCTAGACATATTGATGGAAGAAATGAAGGTCAAAGACCTTATACGTTAATAGATTATTTTCCAGATGATTTCTTAATGATTATTGATGAAAGCCATGTTATGTTACCTCAGGTAAGAGGAATGTATAATGGGGATAGAAGTCGTAAAGAAACATTGGTTGAATATGGATTCAGATTACCAAGTGCATTAGATAATAGACCATTAAGATTTGAAGAATTTGAAAAAATTATTAATCAGGTTATTTATGTATCGGCAACTCCTGGTGATTATGAATTAGAAAAAACTAAAGGAATCTATGCTGAACAGATTATTAGACCAACAGGATTATTAGATCCTCTTATTGAAGTCAGACCAATTAAAAATCAGATAGATGATATTATTGATGAAATACATAAGAGAATAGAAAGTAAAGAAAGAGTATTAATTACGACTTTAACAAAAAGAATGGCAGAAGATTTAAGTGCTTATTTAAAAGAAGTAGGATTAAAAGTTGCTTATCTTCATTCAGATACAAAAACATTAGAAAGAACTGAAATATTAAGAGATTTACGTGTAGGTAAATATGATGTCCTAATTGGAATTAACTTATTAAGAGAAGGATTAGACTTACCTGAAGTTTCATTAGTCTGCATATTAGATGCTGATAAAGAAGGGTTCTTAAGAAGTGAACGTTCTTTAATTCAGACAATTGGGCGTGCAGCGAGAAATTCTAATGGTAAAGTTATTATGTATGCTGATCATATCACTGATTCTATGAAAAAAGCGATTGATGAAACATCAAGACGTAGAGATATACAAATGGCTTACAATGAAAAAAATGGAATTGTGCCTAAAACTGTTAAAAAAGAAATTAGAGATGTTATTCATGGTAAAGAAGTTTATGATGAATTGACTTCATTTGTAACAAAGAATAAGAAAATGGATAAGAAAGCTAAAAAAGTGCTTATTGAAGATTTAGAAAAAGAAATGAAACAGGCAGCAAAAGTCTTAGACTTTGAAAGAGCAATGGAACTTAGAGATATGATTATGGAATTGAAAGGAGAAAAATAGTATGAATATTTCTCCAGAATTAAAAGAAATCTTAGATGCTATTGTAAGAAATGGAGGACATCCTTATCTAGTAGGAGGATGTGTAAGAGATTATGTATTAGGGCTTCCATGTTATGATTATGATATAGAAGTATTTGAAATGACTTCAGAAACATTAGTGGAAGTATTGAGTCAATTTGGCTGTGTAAGTCAGGTAGGTAAATCTTTTGCAGTCTATAAAATTGCACATATGAATGAATATGATTTTGCACTTCCTAGAACGGAAATGAAAACTGGTCATACACATAAAGATTTTATTGTACAGACTGATCCTTATCTTCCTATTGAAAAAGCTATTCAAAGAAGAGATCTGACAATGAATGCTTTAATGTATGATTATAAGAATAATAAACTTATAGATTTATGTCATGGTGTATCTGATATAAAAAATAATATAATCAGATGTGTGAATAAAGAGACATTTATAGAAGATCCATTAAGAGTTTTAAGAATAGCACAGTTTATATCAAGATTTGATATGCACACTGATGAAGAAACATTGAATTTATGTAAGCATATGGTAAAAACTGGAATGCTTGATTATCTTTCTAAAGAGCGTATCTATGAAGAGTATTGTAAGATTCTTATGTCAGGTAAGCCATCTTTGGGATTTGAATTTTTAAAAGAAATCAATGCACTTCCTTCTTATATAGAAAATCTGATTTATACAATGCAAAGAAAAGATTATCATAGTGAAGGAAACGTATTTAATCATACAATGCTTGTATTAGATGTTGGTGCTTTAATCAAGCACAAAACATCTAATCCTCTAGGATTTATGTGGGCGTGCCTGCTTCATGATATTGGTAAAGCGAAAGTTACAACACCTGATTTAAAATCACCATATCATGCATTAGAGGGTGCTAAGATGTTTAATGATATTCAGATAATTAAAAGTAATGATTTAAGAAAATATATTAGAGTATTGATTGAATATCATATGACTTTAATGAATATTGCTAGGCATAAAAAAGGAAGCTATGCTTATTATAAGGTATTAAAAGCAATAGATGGAATTGTTCCAGTTATGGATTTATATTATATTAGCTGTGCTGATAAATTAGGAAGAGGCTCTATATTTATTGATGAATATAATGAGAGTCTTGATTATCTTGATACATTGATTGAACAATGTGGACAAACTGCATTAACAGCTATTATTGGTGGTAAAGATCTGATTGAAGAAGGTTTTATCAATCAGAATCAATATAAAGATATATTAAATGAGGCTTATGATTTACAATTATTAGGCCATAATAAAGAAGAAATATATAGGAGATTAAAGAAGAAATATGATAAAAGATAAAATAGTTATTCAAGGAGCAAGAGTCAACAATCTTAAAAATGTAGATATAGAGATTCCTAGAGATCAGCTGGTTATTATGACTGGTTTATCAGGGAGTGGGAAAACGTCTTTAGCATTTGATACTATTTATGCAGAAGGTCAAAGACGTTATGTTGAATCTTTAAGCTCTTATGCAAGAATGTTTTTAGGTGGAGTAGAAAAACCAGATGTAGATAGTATTGAGGGATTATCTCCTTCTATAGCGATAGATCAAAAAACAACATCTAACAATCCACGTTCAACTGTAGGAACAGTAACAGAAATTTATGATTATTTAAGATTATTGTATGCAAGAATTGGACATGCTTATTGTCCTGAACATGGAGTTATGATTGAGTCTCAGACAATTAAGCAAATGGTGGATTTTGTTGATCAGTATGAAGAAAGAACGAAATTACAGGTTTTAGCTAGAGTTGCTAAAAATCAAAAAGGGACACATAAAGACCTTTTTGAACAGTTATTGAAAGATGGTTTTATCAGAGTTAAAGTTGATGGAACAATGATGATGTTAGAGGATGAAATTGTTTTAGATAAGAATAAGAAACATAATATTGATGTCGTTGTAGATCGTATTATTAAAAAGGAAGGATATCGTTCTCGTTTAGCAGATTCTTTAGAAACAGGATTGAAGTTAACAGGTGGAGAAGTTATTGTAGAAAATCTTGATACAAAGAGTGAACAGTTATTTTCACAACATTTAGCTTGTCCTTATTGTGGTTTTAGTGTTCCTAAATTAGAACCAAGAATTTTTTCTTTCAACAATCCTTTAGGTGCTTGTCCAGATTGTAAAGGAATTGGTGTAAAGAATGAAGTGGATAATGATTTATTAATTCCTGATTGGGATTTAAGTATTAATCAGGGAGGTATTCGTTATTTTAAAACAGCAGTGGGTACTGATCGTATTGAATGGCAAAGATTTTTAGTTTTATGTAATGAATACAATATTGATTTAGATAAACCATTAAAAGATTTTAATAAAAAAGAATTAGATATTATTTTATATGGGTCTGATAAACCTATATCATATACTATTGAATCAAGTTCAGGGAATATTAGTAAAACAACAAAACCAATTGAAGGTATTCGTACATTAATTGAAAGAAGATATGAAGAAACTACTTCAAAATGGTCTAAGGAATGGTATGCTTCTTTTATGGCAGAACATACATGTCCTACTTGTGAAGGAAGAAGATTAAATGATCAGATTTTATCTGTAAGAGTAGGTGGATTGAATATTACTGAATTTACAGATTTATCTATTGAAAAAGCATTAGTTTTCTTAGATGAATTACAATTAAGTGAAATGGAACAAAAAATTGCTTCATTAATCTTAAAAGAAATTAGAGACAGATTAACATTTTTAAATAATGTTGGTTTAGGATATTTGACTATGTCTAGACGTGCAGGAGGATTATCGGGTGGAGAAGCACAACGTATTCGTCTTGCAACTCAGATTGGTTCAAGATTAACAGGGGTTTTATATGTTTTAGATGAACCATCTATTGGTTTACATCAAAGAGATAATGAAAAACTAATTCAGACATTATGTAGTATGAGAGATTTAGGAAATAGTGTCTTAGTTGTTGAACATGATGAAGATACAATGAGAGCATCAGATTATATTATTGATATAGGACCAGGTGCTGGTGTTCATGGTGGAACTGTTGTAGCAGCAGGAACACCTGAAGAAATTATGAAAAACGAAAATTCCATTACGGGACAATATTTGTCAGGAAAGTTATCTATTCCTGTGCCTGAAAAAAGAAGAAAAGGTAATGGACTATTCTTAGAAGTTAAAGGTGCAAGTGAAAATAACTTAAAGAATATTAATGTGAAGTTTCCTTTAGGTAAATTTATTTGTGTAACTGGGGTTTCTGGAAGTGGGAAATCTACTTTAGTTAATGAAATCTTATGTAAGGCATTAAAACAGGTTGTTTATGGTTCTAAAGAAAAACCAGGGAAACATAAAGAAGTGAATGGAATTGAAAATATTGATAAGGTGATAGAAGTATCACAAGATCCTATTGGTAGAACACCACGTTCTAACCCTGTAACATATACAGGTGTATTTGATGATATTCGTGATTTATTTACAAAAACAAATGAAGCGAAAATCAGAGGGTATGATAAAGGGCGTTTTTCTTTCAATGTAAAAGGAGGACGTTGTGAGGCATGTCAAGGTGATGGTGTAAAACGTATTAGTATGCACTTTTTACCAGATGTGTTTGTTCCTTGTGAAGAATGTGAAGGAAAACGTTATAATGAAGAAACATTAGAAGTGAAATATAAAGATAAAAATATTTATGATGTTTTAGAGATGACAATTGAAGATTCAATTGAATTCTTTGAAAATCTTCCACGTATCCATAATAAATTAAAAACAATTAATGATGTAGGATTAGGTTATATTAAGCTAGGTCAAAGTGCGACGACTTTATCTGGTGGAGAAGCACAGCGTGTTAAATTAGCCAGTGAATTACAGAAAAAAGCAACAGGAAAAACTGTCTATATTTTAGATGAACCTACGACTGGTTTACATTCACATGATGTGGCAAGACTTATTGAAGTATTGAATCGTATTGTTGATCAGGGAGATACTATTATCGTTATTGAACATAATTTAGATGTGATTAAAGTTGCAGATCATATTATTGATTTAGGATTGGAAGGTGGAGATAATGGTGGTACAATAGTTGTATCAGGTACACCTGAAAAAGTAGCGAAATGTGAGGAAAGTCATACTGGACGTTTTCTTAAAAAGGTACTTGGATAGGAGGATTTTATGGGAAAGTCAGTAAAAGTAAAAGAATTGTTAAATGAATCTTATAAAAGAATTACAGCAGATGATGAATCTATGGAAAGAGAAATCTTTGTTGCTGAAATCAGCAGACCTGGATTTGAACTTGCAGGATTCTTTAAACATAGTGATTTTAGAAGAATTATTATTTTTGGTGAAAAAGAGATTGCATTTGTCAAAGAAATGAGTGAAGAGTCTCAATTATCATGTTTTGCAAAACTAGTCAATGATGAAACGCCTTGTATCATTATTGCTAAAGGATATGAATGTCCTGCAATATTAAAAGATATTGCTGAAAAAAGAAATTTCCCTATATTTGAAACAGCACAAAGTACAGGACGTGTCGCTATTGATTTATCAGGTAAATTAGATGAAGCTTTAGCAGCTGATACTTTAATGCATGGTGTATTTTTAAATATATATGGGAAAGGTGTTATTATTAGAGGAGAAAGTGGTATTGGGAAATCAGAGATTGCCTTAGAGTTAATTAAAAAAGGACATTCTTTGATTGCTGATGATGCTGTTGAGATTTATCATGTAGGGAATAACCTTATTGGTAAAGCTCCTGTAATTTTAAAGAATCTTTTAGAGATTAGAGGGATTGGTGTTATTGATGTTTCTAAGATGTTTGGTGTAGCATCAGTACTTTCTAAATTTAATTTGGATCTGATTATTCAATTGGATCGATGGTTACCTTCTAAGGAATATACAAGAATTGCAGATGAAGATGATCCTACAGAAGAAATCTTATCTATTCATGTTCCAAAGATTGTTGTTCCAGTTACTGGTGGTAGAAGTATGGCTGAAATTATTGAAACAGCTGTTATGAATATGCAGTTAAAGGAATCAGGATATGATTCTAATAAAGAGTTTGTGAATAGAATTTTAGAAAATATTAAGGAGAAGATAGTATAATGAAGTTTTTTCCAAGTTTTAATACATTTGTATCTATTGGATCCATTCAAATCAGATGGTATGCGATTTGTATATTAACAGGGGCATTGATTGCATTATTTATAGGAAAGAAAAGATTTAAAGCTAGAGGATATAATCCTGATATCTTATCCGATTTTCTTATGAATATGCTTGTGATAGGGATTATAGGTGCAAGAATATGGTATGTTGTATTTATGTTTGATGAATTATATATTCAAGATCCTATGCAGATTTTTGCTGTGTGGAATGGTGGACTTGCAATTCAGGGAGGAATATTAGCGGCACTTCCTTATGCCTATTATTTCTTTAAGAAACATAATATTCGTTTTTTATCAGCAACTGATGCATTAATGCCATTAGTACTGATAGCTCAGGCTTGTGGAAGATGGGGGAATTTCTTTAATCATGAAGCGTATGGATCTGAAGTGACTTTAGAATTTTTACAGTCTTTACATTTGCCACAATTTATTATTGATCATATGTACATAGGTGGAGTTTATCATCATCCTACATTTTTATATGAATCAATTGGAAACCTAATATGCTGTGCATTGATTATTTTTGTGGTTTCTAAAATTATAAAAAAAGAAGGTGCTCAGTTCTTTAGTTATTTTGTTTTCTATGGAATTGTAAGATTCTTTGTAGAAGGTTTAAGAACTGATAGTCTAATGTTAGGGTCATTACGTATGGCTCAGGTGACTTCTATTGCATTTATTATTGCAGGGGTCATTGGTATTGTATATATATGTTTAAAAGGAAGAGAAGTTGAATAAACTTCTTTTTTTGTTTGCTAATGTGTACATAATTTGCATTTCATTTTTATCTGATATAAAGTTAAATTATGGAAAGAAAGGAGAGAGACGATGAAAAAGATATGTTTAATTTTATTAACATTTGTTTTAACACTGACTTGTTTTGTTCCTGTTCAAACAAACTACGCTGTTAAAGCAAATGAAAGAGGAACAGTTATTGATATAACTGATTTTGGAGCAGATAAAAGTGGGTATTATGATAGTACTGAAGCTTTTATGAAGGCGTTAGAGAAAGCAAAAGAAATTGAAGGTGCTGTTACAATTTCTTTTCCTTATGGGGAATACCGCTTTGATAAAGATCATGCAAGTACACGTATTTATCATACATCTAATACATCGAGCAGATCTTTTCCAGAAAAGAAGATTTCATTATTGTTAGAAGAGGTAGATAATCTAACAATAGAAGGGAATGGTTCAACATTATTATTTTATGGTGATATTATGGCTATTGCTGCAGTAGAAAGCTCGAATATTACTTTAAAGAATTTTGTGTTGGATTATAAAGATGCAGATACGATAGATATTTCTATTGTTGAAACAGGTAAAGATGCAAATGGAAAGCCATATGCTGATATCTATGTTCCTGCAGCATATAATTATAAAATCAGAAATAATGCAGATGGGACACCAGGGATTACGTGGCAAGGAGATATAAGTGAAAAAACAGGTGAACCATACTGGACATGGGAAAATGCAGATTTTTGTGCGTATTTAGTTGTTTATAAAGGTTATGACCGTACTGTCATTCGTGCAAATAATAAAGAAGCATCAAATCCTTTTACAAAAGTAACTGAGATTAAAGAAATGTCTGATACTGTTTTACGTTTTACTTATGAAGATGCTCTTCCTAAAGATGTTGTAGAAGGTAATATTTATCAGTTAAGTAATTCGGCGATTAGAAGAACTGCAGGGGCTTTCTTTTATGAAAGTGAAAATCTGCTTGTAGAAAATATTGATGTTCATTATCTAAGTGGTTTTGGATGGTTGACACAAATGTGTATGAATGTTGAATATAAAGGTGTAGATTTCTTGCCAAGAATTGGAAGTGGAAAATATACTACAAGTAATGCAGACCAGTTACATGTTGCTGGATGTGGTGGATATTTTAAAGTAACTGATTGTAATTTCTCTATGGCGCATGATGATCCTATTAATGTTCATGGAACTTATATGCGTGTAGAAGAAGTTATTGATAATAAGACTTTAAGAATGAAATATATTCATGGTCAGCAAGGTGGATTTAAACAATTCCATAATGGTGATGAAGTTTTATTTTATTCACGTACGTATTTAGAAAGTCCTGATGGACAAAGTGAGAAGACTCCTTTTATTGTAGAATCATCTATTGGTCCATCAGAAACTTATAATGGAAATAAACTTGATTTAGTAAGTGAAATTGTGACTTTTAAGGAAGAACTTCCTCAAAGTGTCATTAATGATTTAAAACAGACAATTGTTAAAAATGGTGAAACACAGCCATTATATGTTGCTGAAAATGTAACGTATACACCTACTGTAAGTATTGCTGGAAATAAAATGAAAAGTATTCCTACTAGAGGTATTTTATGTACAACAAGAAAGCCAGTAGTTATTGAAAATAATATTTTTGATAATATGGCTATGGCTAGTATCTATTTATCAAATGATGCGGATGACTGGTATGAGTCTGGTCCTATTCGTGATCTTACAATAAGAAATAATACATTCTATGTAAGAGAAACAGGTCAAAGTGTTGTAGGAACAGTATCGGGTGTATTTATAGAACCAATTACTGTTGCTTCATGGGCATTATCTGGACAAGTTCCTGCTCAAAAAGATCCTGATAGTTTAGTGCACAAGAATATCACGATTGAAGGCAATACATTCTATATGTCTAATGATAATGTTGTGACTGCTAATAAAGTGGATGGATTGGTTATTAGAAACAATACAATTATTAGAGAAGAAAAACCTGATATTACAATTAGTACACCTGATGTATTAGGTATAGGTGATAAAGCGGAAATTAAAGTGAATGTTAGTGAAAGAATTTTACAAAAACCTGTTTATCAGTTAAATAATTGTAAGAATGTTGTGATTGATAATAATGATTATGATAATGGTTTAAATTTAAATGTAGGATTAAATCAGACATCTTTAAATCATGTGAGTATTTTAAATGGTGATGAAGACGTATTAAAAGTAAATACATCTTCTCTAGCAAGCAGCGCACATAAAGTACAGCTTATTTCTTTAAATCCTCAAGTTGCTTATATTAATGAAAATAATGAACTTGTAGGTGTAAAAGAAGGTAAAGCACAGATTATGGCTTATGTAGAAAGTTTAGGTGCAATGATTAAAAGTAATGTTGTAGAAGTCAATGTATCTAAAACACAAAGTCACAGTCTTAAAATAAGTGCAGATAAGACTTTATTTAAAAATAAAAATGAACAGATTAAAGTTCAATCTTCTTTAGATGGTGTGAAATATGAAGTAATAGATCCAATCACATTAAAAGAAAGTGATAAAGCTATTATTGATCAAAATGGTATTTATACTGCTAAAAAAGATGGAACAGTTTTAGTGAAAGTAACTTATAATAATTTATCTGAAACATTATTAATGATAAATAGTTTTGATGTAAGTTATGGTAAAACATTAAAAGACTATGTTAATGTAGATAACTCAACAAGTGGTGCACTATCATCTATAGATGAGCATGCGATTACTATTATTCCTCAAAATAATGGAAATGGTTTATATAATGCAGCTGCAAATGTAAACAATGTAGTTAACTTAAACTTAGGTCAATATGATCAAGATGATTTAAGAATTCAAGTTGATGTAAGTGGTATGGCTCTTAGAGGTGGTGGATGGAACAGTAGTGGAGTGATGCTTTATAAAGATCAGAACAATTATGTATTTGTAGGAAAGAGAAACCATTTTGATGGTGTATCAACTATGAATGAAAGAAATGGAAATAACTGTTCTGAAATATCAGGACGTCATGAAGATAATACATTAACTGATACGACATTTGAATTTAAGATTATTAATAATACATTAACTATTTCTTATATTGATAATCATGGTGTAGTAAGACAAGCTGGTACTTTTGATATGAGTGATTTAAAAGGCAATAATCTTAAATTAGGTTTTGCTTCATGGTTAAATGGAGGAAGTGAATTTAATCCAACATATAAGAATGTACGAATTGCAAAAGCAAGTCAAAGTGATTCAAATATGAAATCTATTGAACCAATTGCTTTATGTGAATCATTTGCAAATACTGCATTAGATCATAGCAGTTCAGCATTAACTTTAACTGGTTCACTAAATGTCAATGAAACATTAGATGTCAAATTGACTCATGAAAAAGCAAAAGATGTTTTATATGTTTTTGATAATCAAGGTCAAGTGACTTATATTAAAGGACAAGTAGGAGTAAATGTACAATATAAACCAACTAATGAAGGTCAATTGTATGTATCTGCTATTGTATTTGATGATTATGGAAAACCAAGTGAAATGAAGACATTTAAAGAAGTGGATATCGTTGTAGAAAGTAATGGAGATTCTTCTTTAAATCATTTATATGTAAATGGAAATGAAATTAAAGGATTTAGTAAGGATGTTTATGAATATGCTTATGATATTCCTTATAATGCATCGTATGTTCGTTTCTCCTTTGATCGCTCTGATTCAAATATGAAGACAGTTATTAAAGGGAAATCGACTGTTACTTTAGAAAAAGGGCAATATGAAGCTGTATTAGATTATAGTGATCAATATACTATTCAACGTGGAAATACCACATATACAGTTCATATGAATAAATTAGCAAATAGTGATAATGATTTATTGAAATTATCTGTAGGAAATCAGGTAATTGATTTAAATGATGAAATAATGGAAGGTACACAAAGTTATTTTGTTAGAACTGATAAAGATGTTTTAGATTTAGAGTTAACAGCATCTAAAGATGTCAGTGATATAAAAGTGACTCATTCTTATTTTGAAAAAAATGTTAAAGATACGAATAGTCAAAATGATGTTTTTAAATCACAAATTGTAATGTATGCAGGAATTAATGCTTATTATATTTATATTACTGCAGCAGATTTAAAAACAGTTAGAGAAGTGAAATTATATTTATTTAATGATAATTATAGTGATTCTTCATTAAAGAATATTTCTATTAATAATGTTAATATTGAAGGTTTTGACAGTGAAAAAGAAGAATATGATATTCGAGTAGATAAGAGTGGAACTTATCATATTCAGGCTGATGTTAAACATGGACAAGAAAGTAAGATTGTCTTTAATGGGAATGTTGTTGAAGGTAATAAAGCAGATGTTGTGCTTGAAAGTGGATTAAATCAGGTTGTTGTGATGAATAAGGCTAAAGATATCTGGAGCAGATCTTATTATGTGATGAATATTATTGTTGAAAGTGATGATAATGCTGATTTATTAATGTTAGAAACAAGTGAAAAATTAGATCAGACATTTAATCCTGATGTATTGAATTATGAATTAACAAATCATGATGGAAAACTAACAGTAAGTGCAAAAGCACAAGTAGAAGATGCAATTATCAAAATGAGTACACAACATGAAAAAGTACAATCGAAAAAAGAATTAACACATACATTTACTTTAAGTGAAGGTGTGAATACAGTTAAGATTGATGTAATTGCAAAAGATGGAAAAACAATTCAGACTTATGTATTAAAAGTCAATGCAAAAGGATTGGTTTATGCAAGTGATGTTATTAGAAATACACAATTAGAAGGTATTTCTAATACGAAAAAACAAGTTGGATATGATACGATTAAACTAGATATGAATGTTAATGGAAATGCATTGATTCAATTACCAGATGAATCAGGGAATCCAGTAACATTTAACAAAGGTTTAGGAACACATGCTTCATCTGATGTTGTATTTAAGTTTGATAAAGGTCATGATTATGAACGTTTTGAAACATATGTTGGTGTAGATTATGTACAATACAATATCAACCAAAGTTCAGTTACATTTGAAGTGTATGTTGATAATGTGAAAGTCTATGATTCTAAACAAAAATTAAATGGTGTGACAACAGCAAAAACACCAATGCAATTTGTAAGTGTAGATATTAAAGGTGCATTAGAATTAAGATTAGTTGTAACAGATGGCAATGGCAGCATCAATTATGACCATGCCCAGTGGGCAGATGCTTGCTTTATCAGACCGATAAAAGCTGATATTCCATTAGTTCTAGATCAATCTGTATTAGAATTAAACGTAGGTGAAAGTGCACAATTATATGCGAATAAAACAGTTGCATGGACATCTTCTGATAAATCAGTTGTTAATGTAAAAGATGGTGTGGTTACTGCATTATCTGTAGGGGCTGCAACAATAAGCGTAGAGACATCTGATGGACAAAAGGTGACTTGCACTGTAACAGTTAAAGAAAAAACTGTAGCAGCTAAAAATGGCTGGGAATGTGAGAATGGAAAATGGTACTTCTTCGTTGAAGATGTTGCACAAACTGGATGGGTTAAAGATGCAGGTAAATGGTACTTTATGGATAGTACTGGTGCTATGCAAACTGGTTGGGTAAAAGACAACAACAAATGGTATTACTTAAATACTCATATGATGACTGGTTGGCAAAAAGTAGACGGTAAGTGGTATTACTTAAATAGCCATATGATCACTGGATGGGTTCAAGACGCAGGAAAATGGTATTTCTTAGACTCAGCTATGAAAACTGGATGGGTTAAAGATAACGGTAAATGGTACTTCTTAGATTCTGAAATGAAAACGGGATGGGTTCAAGACGGAGGAAAATGGTACTACATGAATAGCCATATGATGAGCGGTTGGCAACAAGTTAACGGTACATGGTATTATTTAAATAACGCTATGGTTACT
>JAZLDV010000030.1:0-25994 GCA_045614925.1 Coprobacillaceae bacterium
GTTGCTGTTGCCACACCATCACCAATTAATGTTCTATGTAAACCTGGTTTTTCTAAGAAGTTTTTATTACAGATTTTACCTAAAACAGTATGATCTCCGATATGTTCAGAAATAGTAACAATTGCTACTGGTAAAATAGCCATTGTTTCAGGTCCAAAATATAAATTATATGTTTTAAAGTTTCCAATTTTAAATGGCAACATAAATTCTGGACAAGCAAACCATTTTGCAGTTTCTACACCACTTAAATCAACAATACCTAAAGCTAAAGATAAACAATATCCTACTACAATAGCACATAAGAAAGGAACAATTTTTAAGAATCCTTTTGCTTTTGTAGAAATTAATGCAGCGATTAAGAAAGTCACTAAAGCAACAATCATAGGTTTAATATCTCCACCAGCAACAAATCCTGCATTTGTTACAGCACTTCCTGCTAATCCTAAACCGATAACTGCAATCATTGGCCCAATAACAACAGGTGGTAATAATCTTTCTAACCAGTCTTTTCCAGTCTTTTTAATAATAGCAGCAGCGAATACATAAATTAACCCTACTAACATTAAACCAGTCTGACTAGCACTAACATCTCCACCCATAGATTCAACTGCTAATTGAACAGCTGTAATATAAGCAAATGATGATCCTAAATAAACTGGAACTTGGAATTTAGTACATACAGCATAAATTAATGTTCCTAAACCTGAAGCAAATAAAGCAACAGAAATAGGGAATCCAGTTAAGATAGGAACTAAAATAGTTGCTCCAAACATTGCAAATACATGCTGGAAGCTTAAGAAAAACCATTTTACTAAATCAGGTCTTTCATTTACATCTAAAACTAATTTGTCATTATTATTCATAATATTTTCCCTCCCGACATGATATTCTATCTTATTTAGACAATTTTTACAATAAAAACATGATGTATGTTAAATTTTGAAAGTATGTATTGATTAATTTTATAAGGAATTATGATATAAGGTATGTTTTAAGATTGTTTTCATATAATGACTCAAGGAGGAAATATGAAAACAGCAGATATTTTAAAAGATATAGGTACAAGATGTAATGGTGATATATATCTTGGTGTAGTTGGACCTGTTAGAGTAGGAAAGAGCAGTTTTATCAAACGTTTTATGGAAATAGGTGTTATACCATTTATTGGAGATATTGATGAAAGAAAACGTGCTATTGATGAACTTCCTCAATCAGGAGAAGGAAAAATGATCATGACTGTAGAACCAAAATTTGTTCCTAATACAGCCGCGAATATTTCTGTAGATGATCACTTAAATGTTAATGTCAGATTAGTTGATTGCGTAGGATATGTGATTGAAGGAGCAAAAGGCTATAGTGATGAATCAGGAATCAGATATGTAAAAACACCATGGTTTTTAGAAGCAATTCCTTTTGACGAAGCAGCAAAAATAGGAACAAAGAAAGTGATTGCAGATCACTCTACAATTGGAATTGTGATGACATGTGATGGAAGTATTTGTGAAATAGAAGGGGAAGCTTATAAGGATGCTACAAATGAAATTGTAAGAGAAATGAAAGAAATAGGAAAACCATTTGTTATTGTAGTGAATTCTAAAGAACCTGAAAGTCTAAAATGTAAGAGTCTTGTAAGAGAATTAAAAGAGAACTATGATGTTCCTGTCATTGCTTTAAAAGTTACAGATATGAATGAAGATGATCTTGTTTCTTTATTAAAAGAAGCTTTATTTGAATTTCCAATAGGAGAAATTAAGGTAGAAGTATCAAGATGGTTAGCTCTTATGGATTCATCTCACTGGTTAAAGCAGACACTTGATGAATCATTAGAACATTCTATTTCTGATATAAAAAGATTTAGAGATGTAGAGAAGATATGCAATGATTTAAATAACTTTGATTTTGTAGATAAAGCATATCTTAGAACTATTGATACATCTTCATCAAGTGCAACACTAAGAATTAAAGAAAAAGAAGATTTATATAATGAAATATTAAATGAAATATTAGGACAGGATCGTTTTGATTCCGCTGAATTTTTAAAAACATTACATGAACTAACTCAAATCAAAAAAGAATATAGTGTTTATAAAAATGCTATTTCGATGGTTAAACAGACTGGCTATGGATATGCTTTACCATTAAATGATGATATAGATATTAGTGTTCCTGAACTGATTAAACAAGGCTCTCGTTATGGGATGAAGATTGTTTCTAATGCTTCAACTATTCATATGATTAAGATTGATATTGAATCTGCTTTTGAACCTATTATTGGTTCAAAACAGCAGGCAGAAGCCTTTATAGATTATATTAGTAATCATGGTGAAATGAATAAAGAAGCTATATTTGATACAGATGTATTTGGAAGAAAATTAGGGGATCTGATTAATGAAGGAATGAGGGTAAAATTGATGGGTATGAATGAAGGCGCATGCCTAAAAGTACACGATATACTCTACAAAATTGTGAATAAAGGCAAGAACAATGTAATTGCAATTGTTTTATAATTTTTATTGCATGATATAGCCTAAAGTGATATAATCCTACTTGTATTTTTTTTAATAGGAGGCAGTAAAACATGAATAAAAAGGAACTTATTGATATCGTTTCTCAAAAAAGAGATTTAACAAAAAAAGAAGCAGAAGCGTTAGTAGATACAGTTTTTGATACAATGATAGAAAGTATTTTAAGTGGAGAAAAAGTTTTAATTTCTGGTTTTGGTACTTTTAAAGTAAATGAAAGACAAGAAAGAAAAGGTGTAAGTCCTAAAACAAAAGAACCTATGGTTATTCCTGCAAGTAAGACAGTGTCATTTAAACCTAGTAATAAATTGAAAGATACAATGAATTAATTGTATCTTTTTGTTTATATAGAATTCATATTTGTAGTATAATATAATAGCGAGGTGATAAATATGCCATATTATTATGGAATGTATTATGATAGTGCTTATATGATTGGGACAGTCTTTGTATTATTAGCAGCACTGTTAGCAGGATATGCACAAATCAAAGTACAAAGTACTTACAGTAAATATAAGAAAGTACAAAATAGCAGACAGATGACAGGTGCTTATGTTGCTAGAGATATTTTAAATAAAGCAGGATTATATGATATTAGAGTAGAAGCAACAAGTGGAAATCTGACAGATCATTTCCATCCCACACAAAAAGTTATCAGATTATCAAATGATATTTATAATGGAACAACAATTGCGGCATTAGCTGTTGCTGCTCATGAATGTGGACATGCGATTCAGCATGCAGAAGGGTATGTACCTATCAGTTTAAGAAATATGATTCTTCCATTTGCCAATATTGGTCAATATTTAGGATGGATTGCAATTTTAATTGGTTTAGCATTAGGAAGTACTTCAATAGCGTGGGTTGGTTTTATTATGATGTGTGGAATCTTAGTGTTCCAGTTATTGACTTTACCTGTTGAATTTGATGCGAGTCATAGAGCTATGCTTATTTTAGAAGATTATTATTTAGAACATAATGAATTAAAAGGTGCAAGAAAGATGTTAAGTGCTGCAGCACTTACATATGTGGCTGCTTTAGTCTCAACTTTAATGAGTATGCTTAGAATCTTTTTGATGATTGCTTCAAGAAGTGATGATAGATGAAATAATTAATATTTCATCTTTTTTTATTTTGATATATAATAAGAGTCTAGAGGTGATGATATGAAGAAAAATGTGTTTTATATTTATTTTAGCATACTTGTGATATTGCTGTTTTTTGTTGTATTTTATATGTTATTTATACATGTTCCTTATTATAATCATCAAAAAGATATTAATGAAAAGATTACTAAAATTATAGAAACGAATGGTTATAACTATTTAGATTATTCTAATGAATATAGAGGTTATCAGACACTTTATATTGCTAAAGTAGAAAAAGATGGAATCTTTAGATATGTGGCTTATGATGATAAGTTAGTGTTTATTGATGAATTTATTGGTGAACCAGTACATGAGAATTCGATTAAATTAAAGATTAAAGATAAATATGGTTTTGAACCTGAAAAGGTAGAAATTGGATATGAAAATGAAACATTTGTTTATTATGCAACGTACCAGGATAAAGAATCTTTATTATATGTTTATTATGGGATAGAAGATGGAGAGTTTATTAAATCTGTAGGAATAGGAGAATAATAATGGATGAGTTAATGAGTTATCAATGTATTGACTTTAGAAAGTTACTTGTTTTAAAGTCAAAACAGTTAAAATTGAGTGATGATGAATGTCATATTCTTCTAATTATTATGACATTAGATGATATAGGTATAAAAGGGATTAATCCTATGGTTATTAAAGAGTATAGTTCTCATTCTTCTTCGCGTATAGATGAAATCATGGTGTCTTTAGTTGATAAAAAGCTTATTAAAAGAAATAAAGGAACTTTAGAGTTAAAACCTTTATATGCTCTTTTATTAAATAGTGAAACAAAAGAAGAAACAAAAGATATAGATTTAGTGAGTTTATTTGAAAATGCATTTGGAAGATGTTTTAGTCAGGTAGAAATCAATATATTAAATAACTTTAAAGCATCAGGATATGATGATGAAATGATTGCTGATGCTTTAAATGAGTCTGTAAAAGCTGGTGTATTTAATTTTAGATATATTGAAAAGATATTATTAAACTGGTCTAAATATGGGAAGAAACAAAAATATGCACCTATGAGAGAAGAAAAAGAAGATCAGTTTTCTAAAGAAGTTAAAGAATTTAAATGGTGGTAGTATGAAAAAAGAGAAATTAGAAAGAATATTTAATGAATTTGATCGTCTTTTTCCTGATGCATCATGTGAATTAAATTATAGTAATGAATTAGAATTATTGATTGCAGTCATGCTATCTGCTCAGACTACAGATGTTTCAGTCAATAAACTGACTGAAAATCTATTTAAAAAATATAAAACAGTTAATGATTATGCATCTTGTTCACTTAAAGATTTAGAAAATGATATTAAGACAATAGGTCTATATCGAAATAAAGCAAAGAATGTTAAACTGATGGCATCAAAGCTTATAGAAGAATTTAATGGGGAAGTGCCTAGAACACATGAAGAATTATGTTCATTACCAGGAGTAGGGCGTAAAACTGCAAATGTAGTGATGTCAGAGGCGTTTAAAGTGCCTTCGATTGCAGTTGATACTCATGTGGAACGCATCTCTAAAAGGCTAGGATTTGCATATAAGAAAGATACTGTTTTAACAGTAGAAAAGAAACTGATGAAAAAGATTCCTAAAGACAGATGGATCAGATCACATCATCAGATGATCTTCTTTGGAAGATATTTTTGTAAAGCAATGAATCCATCATGTGAATCATGTCAGTTATATGATATCTGTAAAGAAACAAAAAGAAAAAAAGCAATAAATGAAAAGGTCGGGTAAATTTACCCGACCTTTGTTATTTTGTATAAATAGTTACTCTTTTATCAACTTTTTGACCATTTGATAAGATATAAGAAGCCATAACTGTATATTCAGTATCTGGTTCTAATTTCTTAAATGTATGTGCTACTGGTTTAGAGATAACTTTTGTATTGACTAATTTATCACCTTTTTGAATAGAGATAATGACAATTGCATCACTAGGCATAATTGGTTCAATTGTAATACTTGTTTCATCTGACCAATAGTTCATACTTGGTTTAACAGGAGTTTGTTCTTCTGTATCTTGAGTATTGTTTTGGTTACTATTGTTGTTAGTGTTATTGTTATTATTGTTGTTTTGAGTATTGTTATTATTTGAAGGTTGGTTATTATTGCTATCTTGTTCTTGGTCATTAGAATCAGCAGGACCATTTAAACCTGTCATATTAATATTTTTAATTAACTTGTTAGATGTAGCTAATTCGTTTTCATAAGCATAATATCCTTCAATTTTATAAATACCTGAAACTTCAGGAGTAAAGCTGATAGTTGCTTTATTTTCAGTTAATTTTTCTGTTTTTAATAAAGTACCATCAGGTCCAAAGATATCTACCTGATAAACAATTTTTCCATAAATCTGAGAAATATCACTTAAATATGTTAATTCAATTTCACCATTTTGTTTTTTGTATTTTTTAGTTGGTTTTCCTTCAAGAGCACTTAATGGATCATACTCTTTAAATTCAACTTTAAGTTTATTGTTTTCAAAGCTTGCTTCAAATGTTTCTAATTGATTTAATGAAGCTTCTTTATCAGATGCAGATGCTGATGGTAAATTTCCTTTTTTGAACCATCCAGAAATAATACGATCTTCACTTACATGTTCATTTGGTTTAGCATATGGATAAATACCTGAAATACATTCAGTTTTTACAACACCGCTAGGTCTAGCTGGGTATTTATTTTTAACTTTTCCATTATGTAAGTAATCAGCAACAAGACCAGCAATCTTACATACATCGTTATGTGATCTTAAATAATATCCTTCTTTTTGATCTTCACCAGTATATCCTGTCCATACACTCCAAGCATAATCAGGAGAGAATGATGTAAACCATCCATCTTTTGCTTTACCAGTTAATGATTTATTTGGAACATATCTAGCATCGCTAGAGTGGTTACTTGTTCCAGTTTTTGCACCAATCTGTAAACCTTTGTTTACATAATAATAGAAACTGCTTCCTGCATTTCTAACATAGTCAGTCATAACTTCTTTAATCATAAATGCTGTTTCTTCAGAACAAGCCTGAACTTTAGCATCCTGACATTCTTTATCTAAATCAATTTCTTCACCTGTATCAGTTAAAATGATTTTAGAAACAACGTGAGGTTCAATATATGTACCTCCATTTGCAATAGCTGCATAAGCACCTGCTTCTTCTTCAGGTGTAACACCTTGTTGCCATGCTCCGATTGCATATCCTAAGTTAAAATCTTCGTTATAAGTATCAAAACCAAATGCATCAATAAATTCTTTAACTTTATTGATACCAACACCATCTCCCATAACTCTTCCGTTACAGTCAACACCACTAGAGACTTCTTTTAAAGTCTGAATAGCAGCTAAGTTCCATGAATTAAATAATGAATCAGAAATAGTTGTATCTCCATTAAATGACATATTAAAGTTATTTGGAGCCCAATCTCCTTCAATATAAGGAACGTCATGAACAATATGCGCAGTTGAATAATCTAAGAATTCAAATGCTGCTCCATAAGCAATAATAGGTTTTAATGATGAACCTGGCTGATTTCTTTGACCGAAGTTTCCTAATTCATCTACACGATCTTTATCAGCTGCATAAGCATAAGTCACTCCCATTGGAGCATAATCTCTACCAGAAATAATACCAGTAATTCTACCAGTCTTAGTTTCTACACATACAACACCAGTCTGGATTTTATCATCATAGAATTTATAAGTTTTACTATTAGCGATATCATCTAATTTTTCCTGTAAAGTTTTATCCATATATGTATAAACTTTCATAGGAGTACTATTTGGATCATATCCAGTTTTTTCATAAATTTCTCTTGTTACTTTATCAGCATAAGCCTGATATTTACCACCACTTACAATTGGATCAGAATTTAAAGTATTTTCAACTGGAATCGCTTTAGCGACTTCTTCTTCCTCTTTTGTAATATAGCCATGCTGTGACATAAGACTTAAAATAATATTTCTACGTTTAGTTGCTAAATCAAGATTATTAAAAGGATCATAACTTACAGGAGAGTTAATTGTTCCAGCTAATAATGCAGCTTCAGGTAATGTTAATTCCTGAACGTCTTTACCAAAGTAATAACGTGCAGCAGAATAAAGACCAATCGCTTTATTTCCTGTACCAAAATAAATCTTATTTAAATATAATTCTAAGATTTCTTCTTTAGTAGTTACTGAAGTTGCTTCAATAGCTAAAATAACTTCTCCAAGTTTTCTTTCTAATGTCTGTTCTTCTTTAGGATAATATGATTTTTTAATAATCTGCTGTGTGATAGTTGAACCACCTGAACGGATTCCTCCAGCAGATAAGTTTGTAATCACGGATTTAATAATACGTGGTAAGTCAAAACCGTTATGAACGAAGAAACGTGCATCTTCTGCTGCAATAACAGCATCAATCATAACTTGTGGAATATCATCATAAGAAATATTCTTTGTTGCACCACTTTTATTATAAGAATAATATTCAGTTCCATCTAATGTCATTAAGACAGAAGATTCAGGTGTTAAAAGACGATCTTTAGAAAAATCTTCAACTTCTTTTAAAACTCCATATCCTAAATATGCACCTACACCAATAACGCCAAGGCAGATAGAAACAAATATAGTTGTAATAATTCCGTTTCTAATCTTTCTCATTTTTTTCTGTTTTGGTGTCAATTGGCTTTTCTTTTTCTTTACCATTGTTTGTCCTCCTTAAAATACACAAAGTCTACAATTTTTAAATAATCCAGTCTAGGATTATATCCTAGAGGTATAAGATGACCTATACTTTTGACTGTATCATATGTAATAGATTTTCTTTGTGAATGATAATATGCATCAACAATATCAGAAGCATCAATTAAGTATACCTCATTTAGCATAGTAAATGCAAGAATCACAAAAGCAATTCCTCCATGATGAACAACTTTTTCAAGATGTTCTATCTGGTGTTTGTGAAAATTCTGAAAAGGGAATGTTTTTGCTTTTGTTTCTTTTGCTTCAAAATCGATATACTTTCCTCTATATATGCCATTATAATCTGTTGTTGAAGGCACTTTATAATAGGCTTCTACTATTTTCGCTGATTCTCTTCTAGGATAATCAACTTTTACAATCTGAACAGGGGTCGGTTTTTTGTATATGACTGCTTTATCTGCTGTTAAATAATATTGATTAGATAAAGAAATATCTTCTTCTAAAGACATACCTCTATGAGCAGTATAGTGCTTAGGTTTTTCTATATTATTTATTGGAACAGATGATTTTTTCATATTCGGATAATTAACCATATCTTTCTCCTTTCAATATTGCGATAATATTATAACATATATTTTTTAAGTTTGTGAACTTTATAATGAATGAGGAAAAAATAACTTGAAAATTATCATGTTTCAAGTAAAATAATTTATAGGTGGTGATAATTATGGAAAATGAAATTTTATTAAGCCCTAGAAAGATTTTAAATAAAGAGTTTCAAGTAGATCTTAAAGGATATAATATGGAAGAAGTTGATCATTATTTAGATATCGTAAAAAGTGATTATGAAACTTTTGCGAAAATGATTAATGAAGCATACAATGAGATTGAAAAACTTGAAAAAGAAAATAAATTATTAGTTTCTGAATTAAATAGCTTAAAAGAACAGAACTTAATTCAATCAGATAACATTCGTTCTATGGAAGAAGAAATGTCATCAAATATTGATATTTTAAAAAGATTATCTAATTTAGAAAAAGTCGTATTCAAAGGTAAGTAATTACCTTTGTTTTTTTATATTGATTTTTTCTTTAAAATAGTGTAAATTATGTATGCTCATGAGAACCAATTGCTAGAGATAGAGGAAAGTCCGGGCATCCACAATCTGTGATGATTGTAGTGTTTGTACTGCATCTAATAAATGCAGGTAGCGTCAAGCTAACGACAGATCTAAGGCCTAAATCGTAAGACATGGCTGATAAATCATAAAGTGCCACAGAAACAATTGCTTTTGAAAAAAAGAGTGAAAAGAGGTAAACTCTGCAAGGATGAAACCCAAATTTTGGTAGGGGAGTCAGATTAGAGGAAACGAACGATAATCTGAATGCATATGCATAGATAAATAATTGGTTGAAAAACAGAACTCGGCTTATCAGAATGAGCACATTTTGTCGATGAAAATCGACTTTTTTTATTTTTTTAATATTATTTTCATATATTTATGTAAAATAGAATATGTACATATTGATAAAAAAATTAAAATATGATTAAATTAAAGATGGATAAGTTTGCTAAATGTTAAGGAGGTATTTATATGAGTCATGTCGGTGATGATATTCGTCGTGCAAGAGAGCTTAAAAAATTAAGTATTGATGATTTAGCGAGAATGACAAAAATATCTGCTTCTATTATAGATGATATTGAAAATGGAAGATTTGATTCTTATGAAGGTGATGAACCATATGTAAGAATGTATATAAAGAAAATAAGTATGATTTTAGGGTTAGATGGTTATGAATTAACACAGCAATATGATCATTTATCAAATGAAATCAAAAAAGAAATGGAAGAAAATAAAGCAAATACTCCACAAAATAGCACTATTGCTAAAAAAGTGGATTTTTCTAAGAAAGATTTTGTGAGAAGTCCTTCCGTTTATGAAGATCGTTCTCATATCACGTTAATTAGAGGTGGTATTATTCTAGTATTAATCTGTTTAGTTGTAGGTATTGTATGGTATGCAATTGTCTCTACAAGTAAAGATCCTTCACAATTTAAAGATCCTAATCAGACAATTGTTGAAGGTGATGTTCCAGTAAAAAATGAAACAGACACAGAAAAACCAAAAGAAGAACCTGCTTCAGCAGTGATTGAAAAAGTAGCTGATTTCGATTATCAATTTAAAGTGACTGGTAATAAAGATACATTTGTAATTCGTATGGAGTTTATGAATCAGACATGGAATAATATCTTTATGGATTATGTTAATGGTGTAAAATTAGATGGTTTTGAATCAAGAATCTATGGTCCAAAAGATAAAGCTACGATTGAAGCAAATGCAGAAAAGATTAAAAAACAAAATGAAGAGTTCCCTCATATTAAGATTGAACAAAAAGAAGATATGGAAGTTGTTGAATTAACAATGACTACTCAAGAATTTAATGAGTTATATTTAAGAACAGGATATAGCAATGGACATCGTTATTATATTAATGGTGTAGAAATCATGTTAAGTGATCAAGAAAAAATAGAAGGTGTAGCTAATCTGCACTTATCAATTGTAAAGGAGCAATAAAATATGAATTTACCTAATAAGTTAACTTTAATTCGTCTATTATGTGTTCCTGTTTTTGTGGCACTTTATCTGATTCCTTTTCAAAATGTGCCAACTATTCAATTGTTAGATACATCGTTATCTTATGTTGAATTGATTTTATTTATTATTTTTGTATTAGCATCAATTACTGATTTCTTAGATGGTTATATTGCAAGAAAGCATAATCTTGTTACTACATTTGGGAAATTTATTGATCCTATTGCAGATAAACTATTAGTCAACTGTACAATTTTATTATTAGCATCATCATCTAAAATCCCAATGATTGTTCCAATCATTATGATTTCTAGAGATACGATTGTTGATGCAATTCGTCTGATTGCAAGTCAGCAAAATGTTGTCTTAGCAGCAAGTTACTTAGGTAAATTAAAAACAGTGACTCAGATGATTGCAATTATTTTAATGCTTTTAAATAATATTGTATTTGAATCTTTAGGAATTCCTATGGCCTCTATAATGATGTGGATTGCGACATTTATTTCTTTACTAAGTGGTGTAGATTATTTTATGAAAAACAGATCATTTATTTTAGAGAGCATGTAATGGATAAATTAGCTCAATATTTAATAAAAAATGACATCTCTATTAGTAGTGTGGAAAGTTTTACAGTAGGAGGATTTGCCAGTGAGATTGGAAGTATCAGTGGCATTTCTGCTGTATACAGAGGCTCATTAGTGAGCTATCAGACACGAATTAAAAGAGATGTTTTGCATATTAGTGAAGAGATAATTGATACTTATGGTGTTGTATCAAAAGAGGTAGCAGGACTTATGGCCATTAATGGTCAGAAAATGTTTGAAAGTGATTTATGTATTTCTTTTACAGGTAATGCTGGTCCTAGTGCAATGGAAGGAAAACCAGTAGGACTTATTTATATAGGAATCGCTTATAAAGATAGCATATGGACTTATGCTTATGAGTTAAGTGGAAGTCGCAGCGATATAAAAAAACAATCAATTTCTATAGGAATTAAAAAAATTTGTGATATATTAAAGATAAATGAAAAAACTGATTGTATATAGTAGTAAGGAGGTTGTTTTATGGCAGAAAGAAAAAGCAAAAAAACAGAAAATATTGATGAAAGAAAAGAAAGGGCATTAGCTGAGGCAATTAGTCAGATTGAAAAACAATTTGGTAAAGGGTCAGTTATGAAATTAGGTGATCGTGCTTCAGTTGATATCGATGTTATTCCTACAGGATCTTTAACTTTAGATGCGGCATTAGGAATCGGAGGATATCCTAAAGGACGTATTATTGAAATTTATGGACCTGAATCAAGTGGGAAGACAACATTAACTTTACATGCGATTGCAGAGGTACAAAAACAAGGTGGAAGAGCAGCATTTATTGATGCAGAACACGCAATTGATCCAGTTTATGCTAAAAATTTAGGTGTTAATGTAGATGAATTAATTTTATCTCAGCCAGATAGTGGTGAACAAGGTTTAGCAATTGCTGAAACATTAGTTAAATCAGATGCGATTGATTTAGTTGTTGTTGACTCTGTAGCAGCATTAGTTCCTCAAACTGAATTAGATGGAGAAATTACTGATAATTCAATGGGATTACAGGCAAGACTTATGTCTAAGGCTTTAAGACGTTTATCTGGTTTAATGAATAAAACATCTTGTACAATTATTTTTATCAATCAGTTAAGAGAAAAAATTGGAGTTATGTTTGGAAATCCTGAAACAACAACAGGAGGAAGAGCATTAAAATTCTATTCTTCTGTACGTATTGAAATCAGAAGAAGTGAAGCAATTAAAAATGGTAGTGATATCGTAGGAAATAAAGTAAATATTAAAGTTGTGAAAAATAAAGTGGCTCCACCATTTAAAGCAACAACTGTTGATATTGTTTATGGTAAAGGTATTGCAAGAGATGGAGAAGTTATTGATTTAGCAGTTGAGAATGATATTATTGATAAATCTGGTGCATGGTATGCTTATAAAGGTGAAAAGATTGGTCAAGGTAGAGAAAATGCTAAAAACTTCTTAAATGAACATCCTGAAATTATGGAAGAAATTGAAGAAGCTGTAAAAGCAGTTGTCTTTAATAAAAATGAAGATATTTTTGAAGAAGAAGAGTAATCTTCTTCTTTTTCTTTGTACAAAATAAAAAAATCACAAAAAGATAAAATAAAAAAACTGAAGCCATTTCTTTGTTGTTTTTTATTGTATTTTCATGTATAATAAATGTTGTGCGATGCACATACAAAAAATCATAGGAAAGAGGAAGAATTATGGTAGAGATGAATTTAGCTCTATTGATCTTGACCTATGTTCTAGCTATGGCTGGTGGGTTTGGCTTATATTATATTTTCACTAAAATGAAATTGACAAAAGCAAATGCTGATGCAAGTAAAATTTTAGAAGATGCAAATACAAAAGCTGACAATATAGTAAAAGAAGCTATTCTTGATGCAAAAACACAAGCTTATGAGTATAAGCTTGAAGCTGAAAAAGAAATCAAAGAACAGCGTTTAGAAGTTACTAAAGCAGAAAACAAATTATTGCAAAGAGAACAAAATATTGATCGTAGAGATATTTCTTTACAAGGGAAAGAAGAAGTATTAGATCATAAAGCTAAGCAATTAGAAAAGAAAAGTGAAGAACTAGGAAAACTAGAAGATCAATTAAAAAATCAGATTGATGAGAAAGTACAGGAATTAGAAAAAATTGCTGCTATGAGTGCTAATGAAGCGAAAGCTGAATTGTTTAGACAAGTAGAACAAAGAACAGCAAATGAAATGACTGCTTATATTAAAGAGCAGGAAGATGAAGCAAAAGCAAAAGCATCCTTATTTGCTAAGGATATTATCGCTCAAGCAATTAATCGTTATTCTCAAGAAGAAACGATTGAAAGAACGGTAAATGTTGTTGCTTTACCTAGTGAAGAAATGAAAGGTAGAATTATCGGGCGTGAAGGAAGAAACATTAAAGCAATTGAAAATGCAACAGGTGCAGAATTAATTATTGATGATACACCAGAAGCAATTACAGTTTCATGTTTCGATCCAGTAAGAAGAGAAATTGCTCGTTTATCTTTAGAAACTTTAATCCGTGATGGAAGAATTCAACCAGGACGTATTGAAGAAGTTGTACAAAAAACTAAAAATGAATTAGATGAAGTTATTTACAAAACTGGGGAAGATGCTATTTTTGAATTAGGTTTATCTCGTGTAAATAAAGAATTAATTATGTTGATCGGTAAATTAAAATATCGTTCAAGCTATGGTCAAAATGCTTTACAGCATTCATTAGAAGTAGCTCATTTTGCTGGAATGATGGCTGCTGAATTAGGATTAAATCAGCAATTAGCTCGTCGTGCAGGTTTATTACATGACTTAGGGAAAGCTGTAGACCATGAAATGGAAGGAAGCCACGTTGAATTAGGAGCAAAATTTGCTAAAAAATATGGTGAAAATGCAACTGTAATTAATGCAATTGAATCTCACCATGGTGATGTTCCTACAACAAGCGTAATTTCAATCTTAGTTGCTGCTGCTGATACTTTATCAGCTGCAAGACCAGGAAGTCGTAGTGAAACAATTGAAAACTACATTCAAAGATTAGAAAAATTAGAAGAAATTTCTAAAAACTTTGATGGTGTTGATAAAGTATTTGCTATTCAAGCTGGTAGAGAAGTTCGTGTTATTGTTAAACCGGACAAAGTTGATGATCTTGCAAGCCATAAGTTAGCAAGAGATATTAAAGAAAAAATTGAAAATGAATTAACTTATCCAGGTCATATTAAAGTGACAGTGATTCGTGAAGTTCGCGCAAACGAAATTGCTAAATAAAAGATAGGTTATTACCTATCTTTTTTTAAGGAGTGAAAAAGGTGAATATTTTATTTATTGGTGATGTATTCTCTTCAATTGGAAGAGATATGTTAGATCGTTATCTTGCTGATATCAGAAATAAATACAAAGTAGATATGGTTATTGCAAATTGTGAAAATGTTAGTCATGGAAAAGGGCTTATTAAAAAACATTACGAAGAATTGTTATTTAATGGTGTTTCTATTATGACTATGGGAAATCATACTTTTGCAAAAAAAGAATTATTTGATTATATTGATGAAGCAGATCGTATTGTTGTTCCTTATAATCAGCCTATTGCATTGCCTGGTGTAGGGAGCAGAGAAATTATGGTTAAAGGTAAAAAAGTAAGAGTAACAAATCTTTTAGGTATTACTTTTATGGATGGAAAATCTCAAAATCCTTTTGAAGCCATTGATGAAGTTTTAGAAAATGATACAAGTGATATTCATATTGTTGATTTTCATGCTGAAGCAACAAGTGAAAAGATTGCTTTAGGATATTATTTAGATGGAAAAGTATCTGCAGTTTTAGGAACACATACACATGTAGCAACTGCGGATGAAAAGATTCTTCCATTAGGAACAGCATTTCAAAGTGATGTTGGAATGACTGGCCCATATGAGAGTGTTATTGGGTGTGAAAAAGAATCTATTATTAAACGTATGAAAACTGGATTAATGACACCTTTTGTGATTCCTGAATCAGAAGGTCAATTACATGCGACATTATTATCTTTTAACAACAATAATGAATGTGAATCTATTGAAAGAATTTGTATAGATCCTTTTCATAAGTTATAAGAATAAATATTCTTTCTATTCATATGATGAATAGGGAGGAATAAATATGGAAAAAATAAGAGTATCATCATCGTCTGTACCAAGTAAAGTTGCTGGTGCATTATCTGGACTTTTAAGAGAAAATAAAAGTGTTCAGATTCAGGTGATTGGAGCAGCATCGTTGAATCAGGCAATCAAAGCAATTGCGATTGCAAGAGGATATTTGATTCCTAGTGGTTATGATGTATGTATTGTTCCAGCTTTCTTTGATATAGAAATTGATGGTGAAATTGTGACGTCAATTAGATTGAATGTTGAAGTCAGATAATAAGAAATAAGGTTAAGACCTTATTTCTTTATTTTTTTCTTTTCTATTTTTTATTTTTTGATATAATAGCGTAGAAAGTGGTGATAAATAATGAAAGATTATAGTGAATATTTTAAAGGGCCTTCTTTAAAAGATGCTAAACACAGAGGTAAAGATGCAATTAATATTATTGATGATGCATTTGAAATTCCTAGTGATATGGTAGGTGTTGGTAGAGGGCAAAAATATTATATTAAAACATATGGATGCCAGGCAAATGAAAGAGATGGAGAAACATTAGCTGGTATTTTAGAAAGCATGGGTTATAGTGTGACAGAAGAAATTAAAGAAGCTGATGTTGTATTATTAAATACTTGTGCTATTAGAGAAAATGCAGAAGAAAAAGTATTTGGAAAAGTTGGATATATTAAAAATTTAAAAAGAACACGTCCTAACTTAATTGTTGGATTATGTGGATGTATGGCTCAAGAAGAAGTTGTTGTAAAAAGAATTTTACAAAAACATCCTCAGATTGATTTAATCTTTGGAACTCATAATATTCATAGACTTCCTCAATTATTAAAACAAGCTATGTTTGATAAAGAGAAAGTTATTGAAGTATGGTCTAAAGAAGGAGATGTTATCGAAAACTTACCAAGCCATAGAGCACATGAACAAAAAGCATGGGTTAATATTATGTATGGATGTAATAAGTTTTGTACATATTGCATTGTACCTTATACAAGAGGGAAAGAACGTTCTCGTTTAAAAGAAGATATCTTAAAAGAAGTTAATGAATTAAAAGAAACAGGATATAAAGAAATCACTTTATTAGGACAAAACGTAAACTCATACGGAAAAGATTTTGAAAACTATAACTATGATTTTGCTAACTTATTAGAAGATGTTGCAAAAACAGGAATTGACCGTATTCGTTTTACAACAAGTCATCCTTGGGATTTCTCAGAAGCAATGATTGATACAATTGCAAAATATGACAATATTATGCCTTATATTCATCTTCCAGTTCAATCAGGAAATAATGAAGTATTAAAAAGAATGGGAAGAAGATATACAAGAGAACAATATCTTGAATTATTTAATAAAATCAGAGAAAAAATCCCTCATTGTTCTATCACAACAGATATCATCGTTGGATTCCCAGGTGAAACTGATGAACAGTTTGAAGATACTATGACTTTATATGATTATTGTGAATATGACTTAGCATATACATTTATCTATTCTCCACGTGAAGGAACACCTGCTGCTAAAATGGAAGATGATATTGCGATGGAAACAAAAGAGCAACGTTTATATCGTTTAAATGAAATGGTGACAGAAAAAGCTTATAAGAAAAATCAAAGATTCTTAGGAGAAGTTGTTGAAGTTTTAGTTGATGGAACATCAAAAAGAGATGATAACATGTTAACTGGATATACAGAACACCAAAAATTAATTAATTTCAAAGGAAATCCTGAACATATCGGTCAGATTGTAAAAGTAAAAATTACTGAAGTTAAAACATGGGCTTTAAAAGGTGAAGAAGTTGAATAAGGATTTATCTTTAGCTATTCAGGAATTAAATGAATATATTTTGAATCTGGATATTGTGAAAGAATTTCAGTATTATGAAAAACTTGTTTTAGAAAATGATGAATTAAAGACTATTGAAATCACTCTAAAATCTATGCAAAAAGACATAGTTAATAAAAAACATAGAAATGAAGATTGTGAGCAGTTAGTTAATGATTATCAGAAATTAAAAAATCATTTTGAAAATCATCCTCTTGTTTATAATTATCTTATGTTAAAACAGGAAGTGAATGAATTATTACAGACAATTCAAAATGATTTAAATAGACAATTAAAATTAAAAGCAGAAAGTAATGCAAAATAAGCATTACTTTTTCTTTTTATCATAATATGTAAAGAGGTGGATTATGAGTCATAATATTAGAGAGATTTATACGAAAGCAATCGTTGCTAAAGGAAAGAAATTGTCAAGAAATACACATACATTAACTTTAAGTCAGACTCCTGATGAAATATTGGGATGCTGTGTCATGAATCATCAATACAAAGCGTCTTTGCATAAAGAAAAGCCACAGGTTTTAGGTACTTTTGATATTCATATATGGTATCGTATAAGTAATGAATCATTAGTAGAAAAACATATGATACAATATGCAGATGATATGCAGGTGAGTAAAAAAGAAAATAGAGAACTGTATGAACATGATAATGTCATAGCAAGATGTTTAGGAAAACCTAGATATTTAAACATATCTCAGGATAAAAATCAGGTTTATGTAGAAGTGGAAAAAGAAATGCTTTTAGAAATTACAGGAGAGACTTGTATACGTGTTGAAGTGAAGGAAGAAAACGAGACATGGGATGATTTAGAGGATATTGAAATTAATCCGCATTTTATAAAATGAATTCCTAAAGAAAGGAATTCTTTTATTTTACAATTTATGATATAATACTCTAGCAATAGGAGTTGATAAGAATGAAAGAAAAATATTCACCGATGATGATGCAATATTTAAAAATTAAAGAACAAAATAAAGATTCTATTTTAATGTTTAGATTAGGGGATTTTTATGAAATGTTTTTTGATGATGCTTTAATTGTATCTAAAATCTGTGATTTAGTATTAACAGGAAAAAATGCAGGTGTTAAGGAACGTGTTCCTATGTGTGGTGTTCCTTATCATAGTGTATCTCAATATATTCAAAAATTAATAGATGCAGGACATAAAGTCGCAATTGCTGAACAATTATCTGATCCTTCTAAAAAAGGAATAGTTGAAAGAGGTGTTGTACAAATTATTACACCTGGAACAATTATGGATAATAGTTTAAATGAAAATAGAAATCATTATATAGGGGCATTAGGAGTATTTGATTTTCATTACTCTTTAGCTTACTGTGATATTTCTACAGGAGAATTCTTTGTCGTTAATTTTGATAAACAGCCACATCTATTAAAAAATCATATAGATGCTTTAGGGTTAAAAGAAATTGTTGTTTCTGATGAAAATATGAAATTTGATCATGTTTTTACTTCGTATTATCATGATGATCATTTCAATGAACAATATAAAAAAATCTTTGATAAGATCAGTGATCTGACACAGATTAAAGTCTGTTCATTGTTATTAAATTATATGATTGAAACTCAAAAAAGAGAATTATCTCATATGCAGGTCATTGTAGAAGTTAAAGATGAAGATTATATTTATATGGATTCTTATACTAAAAAATCATTAGAATTAGTTAAAAATTCACATAATGATACTTATGGGACATTAGTATGGTTATTAGATCATTGTAAGTGTGCTATGGGATCGCGTTTATTAAAACAATGGATTGATAGACCATTGATTAATAAAGAAAAAATAGAAAAAAGATTAGATATTGTTGAATTATTTGCTGATAATTTTATTGAAAGAGAAACTGTAAAAGATATTGTAAGTGATGTTTATGATTTAGAAAAATTAGCAGGAAGAATTGCTTTTGGAAATGTCAATGCCAGAGATTTAAAATGGGTAGCAGCATCTTTAAAAGTTATTCCTGAATTAAAAAATCAGTTATTATCTTTAAATCATCCTTATATGGATGAATTAGCAAATCAGCTTATTGATTTAAGTCATATTACAGATATGATTGATGAAGCGATTGTAGATAATCCTCCTTTAACAATTAAAGAAGGTGGATTAATTAGAGATGGTTATAGCAAAGAGTTAGATGAATTAAGATATATTAAAGAAAATGGAAAACAATGGTTAAGCGAGTTTGAAGCTAAAGAGAGAGAACGTACAGGAATTAAAGGTTTAAAAGTAGGATATAATAGAGTATTCGGATATTATATTGAAGTGACTAAATCTTATCTTTCGTTAGTAAAAGATGAATTTGAATATACAAGAAAACAAAGTATATCAAATGCAGAAAGATTTGTAACACCAGAACTAAAAGAAATGGAATCTAAAATCTTATCCGCTAATGATAAGATGATTGCGATTGAATATGAAATCTTCTCACAAATGAGAGAATATATAAAACAAGAAGTTCACAAAATTCAATCAGTGGCAATCGTTGTAGGACAGGTTGACGTTTATCAGTCACTAGCACATGTGGCAAGTCTTAATGGTTATATCAGACCAGTATTTAATAATGAACATAGAATGATTATTGAAAATGGACGTCATGCAGTTATTGAAAATGTAATTTCAAAAACGAAATATGTACCTAATGATGTAGAAATCTTACCTCAAGAACCAATGCTTATGATTACCGGACCAAATATGGGTGGTAAATCAACTTATATGAGACAGATTGCTTTAACAATCATCATGGCTCAGATTGGATCGTTTGTATCATGTGATAAAGCTGATCTTCCATTATTTGATCAGATCTTTACTCGTATTGGTGCTTCTGATGACTTGATTTCAGGACAATCGACATTTATGGTTGAGATGTTAGAAGCAAATAATGCATTACGTTATGCAACAAAAGATTCATTAATTATTTTTGATGAAATTGGTAGAGGAACAGCAACCTTTGATGGTATGGCTATTGCTCAGGCTATGGTTGAATATATTGTGACAAAGATTCAATGTATAACATTATTTTCAACACATTATCATGAATTAACAATGATGGATCCATCATATCGTATTCAAAATGTTCATGCGAGCGCAAAAGTAGAAGATGATCATATTGTATTCTTATATAAAATTAAAAAAGGACAAAGTCATAAATCTTATGGAATTAATGTTGCTTCTTTAGCTAAACTTCCAAGTGAAGTGATTGAAAGAGCAAGTGTGATTTTAAGTTCTTTAGAAAATAATGACTTAAAACAGGTTATTAGTGAAAAAACACAAGAAGTTCAGATTTATAAAAAAGAAAGTGAAATTGAAAAAGTGATTGAAAGAATTAATCCAATGGAATTATCTCCATTAGAAGCTTTAAGCACTTTAATTGAATTAAAGAAATTATTGTAGGGTGGTGAAAACATGGCAAAAATCAGACAGTTAGATGAAATATTATCTAATAAAATTGCAGCTGGGGAAGTTGTTGAAAGACCAATGAGTGTTGTTAAAGAATTGGTTGAAAACAGTATTGATGCATCTTCTTCTCGTATTGATATTTTTATTGAAGAAGGAGGACTTTCTTTAATTAAAGTTGCTGATAATGGAGAAGGGATGGAAAGAACAGATGCAATGCTTTGTTTTTCACGTCATGCAACAAGTAAAATAAAAAATGACCAGGATCTTTTTCATATTATGACATTAGGATTTAGAGGTGAAGCTATTCCTTCAATCGCTTCTATTAGTCATTTTGAATTAAAGACAAGTACTGGAGAGTGTGGAACAAAAATTGTTTATGAATTTGGAAAATACAAGCATGAAGAAGTAACAGACATGCCAAAAGGAACACAAATATCAGTAACAAGATTATTTCAGAATGTTCCAGCACGATTAAAGTATTTAAAATCAGTGAATACTGAGTTTTCAGCTATTCATAATTATGTTGAACGTATCGCTTTAGCTTATCCGCATATTGCGATAAGTTTATATCATAATGATAAAATGATTTTTAAAACAAATGGAAAAGGTCAGCTTTTAGAAGTGATTGCAAGTATATATGGAATTGCGACTGCTAAAAATATGATACCTGTATCATTTTCAAATGATGAATTTGAAATAGAAGGATTTGTAAGTAAAATAGATACTTCAAGAGCATCTAAATCCAATATTATTACATTGGTTAATCATAGATATGTAAAAAATGCGATGAGTATTGAAGCAATTGTGAATGTTTATAAACAATATCTATTAGATAATAGATATCCGATTGCTGTAATTAATATTAATGTTGATCCTTATCTTGTAGATGTTAATGTGCATCCTTCAAAATTAGAAGTTAAGTTTTCTAAAGAACAGGATTTAAAAGAATTAATTATACAAGGTGTAAGTGAAGCATTACAAAAAGAAAATTTAACTTATCAAGTTAAAAATAAACAGACTGAAAGAAAAACATTTAAACCTGATTTAAATCAGGTTAGTCTAGATTTATCTTATGAACCTATAGTTAAAACTGAAAAACAAATTATTAAAGAAGAAACTCCAATTTATCAGATTGATAAAAAAGAAGAATTAAAAACTGAACCTATTCAAAAAGAAGAAGTGAAAATAGAAGAAACTTATACACATAATTATAAGAAAAATGAATTCTATTTAAGACCTTTAAAAGAAAAAATCTATGCGAAAGCACAAATTCATGGAACATATCTGATTGGTGAAAATGAAAAAGGAATGTATTTAGTTGATCAGCATGCTGCTCAAGAAAGAATTAATTATGAATTTTATAAAGAACAATTCTCTCTGTTAGATATGAGAATGCAATCTTTAATTGTTCCTTTAACATTTGATTATACAATGAGTGAATTTATGCTTATTGAAGAAAGAAAATCTCTTTTAGAAAATGTAGGTATTCATTTAGAACAATTTGGTGAACATGGATATATATTAAGAAATCTTCCTATGTGGATGAAGAATATTGATGAAAATATATTTGTAGAAGAAATGATTTCTACAATTATGAAAAAGAATAGTTTAAATGTTGTAGAAATGCAGGAACATGCGATTGCGACACTTAGCTGTAAAGCGTCTTTAAAAGCAAATACATATTTATCACAATCTGATATGCAAGTTATATTAGATAATCTTATGAGATGTGATAATCCATATGTTTGTCCTCATGGAAGACCAACGATATTATTCTATAGTGATTATGAGTTAGAAAAATTATTTAAGAGGGTGATTTAATGAAAAAAACATTAACTAACTTAGTTTTAGGAGCATTTGTCATGATGTTTTTACCATATATTATTGATGGTGTTTATGTAAAAAACTTTTTTGTTGCTGTATTAGTTGCTTTAGTTTTATCTATTTTAAATACTTTTGTAAAACCTATTATTAAATTATTGGCTTTTCCTGTGACATTAATGACATTAGGTTTATTTAATTTATTTATCAATGCATTTATTTTAATGATGGTACAGTTTGTATTAGCACCAGATTTCGTTATTCAAGGATTCTTTACAACTATGTTATGTTCTATCGTTATATCAGTAATGTATTGTTTATTAGGTATTGATAAATGAGAGTATTAGTTGTAGTAGGACCTACAGGTGTAGGAAAAACAAAAATGGGTGTAGAACTAGCTAAGGCATTAAATGGTGAAGTGATTAGCGGAGATTCTATGCAAATTTATAAAGGAATGGATATAGGAACAGCCAAAGTAACACAAGAAGAAATGGATGGTGTTATTCATCATTGTGTAGATATATTAGAACCTACAGATACTTATAGTGTTAAAGATTTTCAGGATACTGTTAGAGCTAAGATCAAAGAAATTAGTGAAAAAGGAAAACTACCTATTATTGTAGGAGGAACTGGTTTATATATTAAAGCAGCTTTATATGATTATGAATTTAAAGAAACAAAAGATGATCATTCATTAATTCAAGAAAAATATAAAGATTATGATAATGTTGCTTTATATAATCATTTGTTAAGTATTGATAAAAAAAGTGCAGAAGATCTTCATCCAAACAATAGAAGAAGAGTTTTAAGAGCAATTGAAATCTTTGAAGAAACTGGTGAAAAGAAAAGTGAAATCTTAGAAAAACAGGAACATGTATGTTTATATGATGCTTATTTTATTGGTTTAACATTAGATAGGGAAGTATTGTATGAAAGAATAAATTTAAGAGTTGATATCATGGCAAGAAATGGTCTTGAACAGGAAGTTACAACATTGTTAAATCAATATGATTTAACAAAAGAAAATCAAAGTATGAAAGCAATTGGCTATAAAGAATGGTTTGATTATTTTGAAAATCGTGTAAGCAAAGAAGAAATGTATGAATTAATTAAACAGCATTCTAGACAATATGCAAAAAGACAATATACATGGTTTAAAAATCAATTTGATGTGCATTGGTATTATGTAAATCTAAAAGATTTTAATGAAACAGTGCAGCAAGTATTAGAAGACGTAAAAAAATAATTATATCTTTCGATATAATTATTTTTTTATTTTATTTAGTTTTTTCATATCACTCGTTCTACCATGTTTAAGTAGTCTTCTGTAATTTTCAGCAAGAGCTTTTTCATAGTTACTGCTCATCCATGGAATATAGAATTGTTTTGTTTTTAATGGTTCAGGAAGATATTGGATATATTCCCATAAATCAGGACGATTATAATCATAGCGTTCGTCTTCATCTAAACCTACTGGAGTTAACCTTAAATATGGTGGTGCTTCAAAGTGTCCATGTTTTAATACATCTAATGCACTGTTAATAGCAAGTTCAGATGACTTTGATTTAGGTGATAAACATAAATCAATAATAACTTGAGCTATAGGGATTCTAGCTTCTGGAAAACCAATAATTTTAGCAGCCTGAAAAGCCATAACTGTTCTCATGCAGGCATTAGGATTTGCTAATCCTATGTCTTCATAAGCAGTTGTGATTAGACGTCTTTCTAATGATTCAATATCATTTGCTTCGATAAGTTTAGCGAAATAATACATTGCTCCATTAGGATCGCTTCCTCTTATTGATTTTTGAAGACCACTTAATGTGTCATAATACTGATCTTCATCTTTGTCATATTTTGCATTCGCTGATAGATGATTGTCTTCTATTAGTTTTTTTGTAATATGATAATCATCACATAAGATTGAAGCAGTTTCTAAACAGTTATAGGCATAACGCACATCTCCGCTGCTAAGTGAGGCGATATATGAAATCGCATCATCATCAATGCTGTATTCATTGTTTAATCCTTTTTCACTTATGCATGCTTTTTTTAATCCTTCTTCTATATCTTCTTTAGATAAAGCTTTCACTTCTATAATCTGACATCTTGAACGAATGGCTGGATTAATAGAATGATAAGGATTAGCAGTAGTGCATCCTACTATGATAAGTAATCCATTTTCAATATGTGGTAATAAATGATCTTGTTTATCTTTGTTTAAACGATGAACCTCGTCTATGATCACAAATAGTTCACCACTTAATTTAGCTTCTTCAATTATTATATCCATTTCTTTTTTGTTTCCAGTAGATGCATTGAATATGCGATATGGAATATTTAGATCATTAGCAAGTGCACTTGCTAATGTTGTTTTTCCACATCCTGGAGGACCATATAGAATAGTTGACATTGGATGTCTTTTTTTAACAAATTGAGTGAAAATTGCTTTTTCACCTACGATATGTTTCTGACCTAAAATATCATTTAAAGATTGAGGTCTCATTTTATATGCTAATGTATGTGCCATTGTATCTTTCCTTTTTGTTTATTATTTGATAGAATGATTATATCATATTTTTAGAAGTGATAGGAGAAAGTTATGAAAATAGTCGTACAAAAAGTAAAAGAATCTTCAGTTACTATAGATGGAACTGTTCATGGTAAAATTGATAAAGGATATATGGTGTTAGTAGGATTTACTGATACTGATACACATGCTATTATCGATAAGATGGTAGATAAAATGATTGGTCTTAGAATTTTTGAAGATGAAAATGGAAAAATGAATTTATCATTAAATGATGTGAATGGAAGTATTTTATCAATTTCTCAATTTACATTATATGCAGATTGCAGAAAAGGAAGAAGACCTGGATTTACTGAAGCAGCTAAACCAGATATTGCTATTCCATTATATGAATATTTCAATAATAAAATTAAAGAATATAATATTCATCTAGAAACAGGAATTTTTGGTGCAGATATGAAAGTTTCTTTAATCAATGATGGTCCAACAACAATTATTTTAGATAGTCAGGAGATTTGTAAGTAAGAAATATAGAAATATATTTCTTTTTTTGTTGTTGTAAATGACAATATAAAGAAAAAATATATTTTTTTGACAAATTTCAAACTTTTTTTCAAAAAAGACTTTACAAGAGGAAGATGGTGTGATATTATAACTGAGCACTCGACGAAACGGGTGGCAGGAACATTGAAAACTGAACAATAACACGTCAATAAGAATAAGAGAGTCAGAGAGATCTGACA
>JAZLDV010000031.1:0-6173 GCA_045614925.1 Coprobacillaceae bacterium
CCTGAACCCATCATAGATCCAAGTTTAACTAATTCATCAAATCCAATAGGAGTATCTAATTGGTCTTCTGTTAAACATCCACCTGAAGGTCCACCAGTTTGTACAGCTTTAAATGCTTTACGATCTGGACATCCTCCACCAATTTCATAAATAACTTCTCTTAAAGTAGTCCCCATAGGAACTTGTACTAATCCAGTATTTACAATTTTTCCACCTAAAGCAAATACTTTAGTTCCTGTAGAACTTTCAGTACCAATAGATCTTAACCAATCTGCACCATATTTAATAATTTGTGCAATATTAGCATAAGTTTCTACGTTGTTAATAATTGTAGGTTTTCCCCAAACACCTGATTGAGCTGGGAATGGTGGTTTTGGATTTGGCATACCACGTTCACCTTCAATTGATTTAATTAATGCAGTTTCTTCACCACATACGAATGCTCCAGCACCTAATCTGATTTCGATATCAAAATCAAATCCTGTACCAAAGATATTTTTACCTAATACACCATATTCTTTAGCTTGTCCGATAGCTGTATATAAACGTTCTACAGCGATTGGATATTCAGCACGGATATAGATATAACCATGATGAGCTCCAATTGCATAACCAGCAATAGCCATAGCTTCTAATACTGAGTGAGGATTTCCTTCTAAGATAGAACGGTCCATGAATGCACCTGGATCTCCTTCATCCGCATTACAGATTACATATTTTTCATCAGATTTCTCATTGTAAGCAAATTGCCATTTACGTCCAGTTAAGAAACCTCCTCCACCACGACCACGAAGTCCTGATTTAGTAATTTCATCAATGACATCTTGAGAAGTCATTTCTGTTAATGCTTTTCCTAAAGCAACATATCCATCTTTTGCGATATATTCTTCGATATTTTCTGGGTCAATAACACCACAGTCTTTTAATGCAACACGTTTTTGTTTTGCATAGAAACTTGTTTTGTTAACGTCATAGATTGCTTCTTGAGGCATATCTCCATCATCAATCATCATACGTTTAACAGGTCTACCTTTATAGAAATGTTCATGAACAATTTCATGTACATCTTCTAATTGAACTGTTTTATAAATAATATTATCAGGATAAATAGCAACGTTTGGCCCAGTACCACATAAACCTAAACATCCTGTTTTCTTTACTGAAATTTCACCTTCTAATCCAAAAGAACGAATTTCATCTTGGAATTTAGCAACTAAGTCAGATGAGTTTCCAATACTACATCCAGTCCCAGCACAAACTAATACTTGAATTCTTTCCATAACTCACCCTCCTGTTATCCTTCTTTTTTAACAGCACCAATTGTATATTCTTCTACAATTGTGTCTTTTGCAAGATGCATTAATACAACTTGTTTTGCTTTATCTGAATTCATATGAACATATGTTGTTTTATTTCCTTGTGCATCAAATACTTCAACGATTGGTTCTAATGAACAAGTTCCAATACATCCAGTTTGAGTTACTGAAACAGGTAAATTTTTCTCAGCAATTTCTTCTACTAAAGTATTTAATACAGGTCTAGCTCCTGCAGCAATACCACATGTTGCCATCCCAACTACAACACGATATTTTTGTTCTACATCTAAACGCATAGTCATTTTTTTCTTAGCTTCTTCTCTAATTCTTTTTAAATCTTCTAATGATTTCATACTTTTATACCCTCCTTTATATATTCTTTTAACCATAAAATAATTTCAGGTGAATTGATTGGAACACCTTCCAACAATTCTTTTATTTCCACAGTATTTAATATAAAACTGTCTTCATCCCATTTATATTCAATTTCATATTCAATATTCTCATTAGCCTGAAGTAAAGTCACCAATGTTTCTGCCATATCTCCCATAGCTGGACAATCAAGATGTGACTTTTTATATGTGGCTTCAATTTTTGTTCCAATATTGACCTTAGAACTTAAATGAAATGTCCCTTCACTTTGAATTGCACCCTCTTTAAATAAAGGAATTCCTAATCCGACATCTCTTGTCGTTCTTGTTGTAAAGAAAGGACTTTGAACTTTTTCTACTGTATCTTCATCCATTCCTTTACCATTATCTTCAACTCTACATACAATGACATCATCCTTAATCGAATCATAAATATAGATGCGAATTAAAGATGCATTTGCTCGAATAGAGTTATAAACAATATCTAATAAATGCATTGCAATATCAGGCATGTTGTTCTCCTTTCAAGAATAAATATTCTTCCTTAGTTATGCTAAGTTCAGGCTCATTAATCATACCTAAATAATGCGCATCACTATCACATAAAATAATTTTATCTTTTAATGCAGGATATTCTTTTAAAACAACATCATAATTTTCTTTAGTCACTTCAACACCATCAAAATCAAGATTGAAATCTAAAGTTCCATATTTTTGAATATAGCCATATTTTCTATATACATGAGCAAGTATAACTTTTCCACCTAATTCATGTATATCATCAATAATCTGTTTTGTTGTACGTTTAAGTGAACTGATTAATAATCTGTTTTCACATCCTACAACTTCATCATATTCATTTAAAATCAGCTGTTTACCATAATATTCAACATTATTTTCTTTCTCATCAAGATACTGATCTAAATAAGCCTGTGCTCTATCGATATCATAATCTGGGTGAAAATAAGCTAACAGATGTATACCATCTTCACTTTGTATTTCTACACCTAATAAAATATCAATTTTACCTTTTGCTACTTCTCTAAATACTTTTAATTGTTTCATAGAGTTATGATCAGTAATCGCAATCAGATCTAAATCTTTAATTAAAGACATATTTACAATATTATTCACTGTCATCTCATCATCGCTACAAGGAGAAAGGACTGAATGAATATGTAAATCATAGAACATATTGACTTATTTTTAATGCTAACGAATAAGCATCTTTTGGATAAGTAAATAGTGCTATTTCACATTCATTCGCTTTCTTAATAGTCGCTTCATCAGGTTTCATTCCTTCAACAAAAATAATACCTGCTAAATCATGAAGATGACCTATTGCTATAACATTAAGATTTGTCTGTGTTGTAATCCATAAGCTTTCTTCATTAATGTTAGCCATAACACAGCTTAATAAATCTCCAATGTATACATCTTTAAAAGGTTTTAAAGCGGGCACATTGATATGAACTAAATCCTGTATTTCAGTTATATTCACTTTAATCACCACTTTCCTTTTTTACTCTACATATATCAATCGATGCTTTTTCATTATAAATTGCATCAGCTAATGCTCTACAGTTTGGATAACCGCAGGCACCACAATCATAACGAGGCAACGATTCTAATATTTCATTAATTTTATTAAATCTTTTCATTTTTTCTTTAAAAGATTTTTTCTGTTTTTCAACAATCTTATAAGTTCTATTTATATCTTCTTCATCAATAGATAGAACTTTTTTATTTGAATGAACAGATAACTGATCTAGATGAATTCTTCCTATTAATGGATTTGTCCATAAATATTTTCCACCAACACATCCACCTTGACATGCAAATAAACCTAACAATCCAATTTCATCTAAATGACCAAATTCTGCTAATTCTAATGCATGTAAACAGCTATCAATCCCACTTAATCCTATAACTGTTTTTTCATGCTGATAATAATGATAAAAATCACTTACAACCCCACATATTCCTTCTCTACAAATTTCAGGTTTAAAAGATTCATCTTTCTTTAAACTATTTGCTTTAGGAAAAATATGTGATAAAGACATAGCATAATCTATATTTGATTCTTCATTTTTAAATGGCTCTTTAGCAAGTCTCATTTTAGAAACACATTCACATAAAGAATAAATTCCTACTTTATTATATTGTTTTTCTAATCGTTCTCTGCATTTTTTAGCAGCCACTTCAACTGGATATTCTAAATTTACCATCTGTTCTAACAGCATAGGAAATTGTTTTTGTATAAGTTCATTAATACATGGACAAAATGAACTTATGCTTAATTCATCTTCTTTTTCGGCTCTATGGATTGATTCTAAATAAATAGCACCTTCCACATTTCCGTAATCAACAACTTCATTAAATCCTAAACTTTCAATAGCCTTTAACATCTTACCTGCTTCTTCAAATGAAGAAAAATAAGAATAAAAGCTTGTAGGAATTAATGCAACTGTATAATCATATAAACCTAAAGTTGTCGAAATATGCGCATTCTCAACAACTAATCCTTTTTTTTCACATACATCTATACATTTACCACAATGAATGCATTTATCTTCATCAATTTCAATGTTATGTTCTACTTTGCATATTGCTTCACTAGGACATGTTCTAATACATTTTAAACAATGTTCACATGACTCAAGATCATACTTAATAACCGATTTACTCATAGAACACCATCTTCAAATGAGTTCCTTCTTTACTTGAAGAAATATCAAACTCACTTGAAACTCTTTTCATATTCACTAATCCCATCCCTGCACCAAATCCAAATTCTCTGGCTTTTTTAGATGCAGTTGACCATCCTGGTGTTAAAGCATTTTCTAAATTTTCAATTCCTGGTCCAACATCATCAAACAATAATGTGATGATTCCATCATCATCAACTTCAAAAGTGATGTCTCCACCATCTGAATGAATAACCAAATTAATTTCTGCTTCATAACAGGCAATCGCTACTCTTCTTAAAAGTTTAGATGGAATGCCAATCTGTTTTAAAATCTGTTTAATTGTACTTGAAACCTGACCCGCAGATTCATAATCATCTTTTTTTACATGATAGACTTCTCTCATACTGTTAATCCTTCTGCATAAAGTTTTCCACATGTTTCATACATTGTATATTCTGTTGAATAAAGATTAATATTTAAATCTTTTGCAAGATTTATCATATCTTCATCGGGTTTTTTATTTCGTACAAATAGTATAGTTGTAATATCTAGCATCTCTGCTGTTCTAAGTGATTGAATGTTCGCTAAACCAGTGATTAATATCGTTTCTTCCCCATCATTAATCATAGCTAAAGCATCACTCATCAGATCACTTGCAAAAACATGTTCATATATATGTTCATCACTGTCTTCAAAAATCACAAATGCATTAACAACTTCTTTAAGCTTGTTCAGCTTCATTTTGCATTTCTTCTTTCATACATTGAAGAACATATAATTTTAACTCATCTAATTGTTTTTTCGCTCCATAAACTTGTCCATCAACACTTACTACTGGCGCAAGTCCACAAGCTCCAACACAACGTGTTGCATCAATAGAGAATAAACCATTTGCACTTGTTCCATTAACTGGAGCACCTGTCATTTCTACTAATAAATCTAATACTGTTTGAGAACCATTTACATAACAAGCAGTTCCTAAACATACTCCGATAATATGTTTTCCTTTTGGTTCAGTTGTAAATTGAGAATAGAAAGTTACAACTCCATATACTTTTGCAATTGGTTCACCAGTTGCATCAGCAATAGCTTCCATTGCTTCAAAAGGAATATATCCTAATTCATTTTGAATTTCATGTAACATTAATTTAATAGGTCCTTGTTTATCCTTGTGTTTTGCAACGACTTCTTCAATAAATTTTACAGAAGTACTGTTTAATTTTTTCATCAAATACACCTCATTTCCATTATTGTTGATATTATATCATAAATAAAAAGAAAGCACTAACATTTTCGTGTTTATTTTAATAATTATTTCACAAAGACACCAATTTGTAATAAAAAAGACAGGATGTTTTCACATCCTGTCATAAAGTTTATCCTAACCAAGCACCTGTTGATGAGAATTTTTGAACTTTTCCGTTAATAGTTACATTACCTGTTACCATTGCACCGTTATCTGTGAAATAGTACCAGATGTCTCCAACTTTTAACCATCCAGTAACCATTGCATTATTTAAATAATACCATGTACCGTTTACTTTTTGCCAACCAGTCATCATATGGCTATTCATGTAGTACCATTTTCCTCCGTCTTGAATCCATCCAGTTTTCATTGCAGAGTCTAAGAAGTACCATTTTCCATCAATTTTTTGCCATCCAGTTTTCATAGCTGAGTCTAAGAAGTACCATTTACCACCATCGTTTAACCATCCAGTGATCATATGGCTATTTAAGTAATACCATTGACCATCAATTTTTTGCCAACCAGTCATCATATGTGTATTTAAGTAATA
>JAZLDV010000032.1:0-6700 GCA_045614925.1 Coprobacillaceae bacterium
AGATTTACAAACTATTAAAGATATGTTTAATAGTGGAGTTACATTCTGGCATAATCCTGCTACATTTTTGGATTATTCACAAAATAATGGTATAATTTAAGATAGAAAGGAGATGCTAAAATGAGTAGAAAAATAAAGAACAATGTTAAAAATTCATTAGGTTTTTTAACTTCTTTATATGATAATGTTGCTACTTATCAAGATTATCTAGATAGAATGACTAAGATTTGTTTATCTATATTTGAGTGGGAAAACTTACCTGATTCTATGGATCAACGATACTTAGAAAGAAGTTTATTCTTTAATGGACAAGCAACACTTTTATATGATGATACATTAGGTTTCATAAATACTAATACATCTGATAATGGTTATATTAATATTTATGGTTTACCAACACAATTAAATTGTTACAGTGATTCTAATGTATTCCAATCATATAGAACTCGTTATTCAGGTTTAATTAAGAATCCTGAAAATAAGAGTGATTATGCTGTTCTTGTTATGAATAACTGGAATAGAATTCCTACTGCATTTACAATTCAACTCTTTGCTGAAAGGCTTACACAAGCTCAGTTAGTTTGTGATGTCAATGTAAATGCTCAAAAGACCCCTATCATTCTATTAGGAGATGATAAGCAAAAACTTACTCTAGAAAATCTTTATTCACAATATGATGGTTCTAAACCTATCATTTATGGAGATAAAGATTTAATAACTAATGAAGCTTTTAAAGCAATTAAAACTGAAGCTCCATTTGTTGCTAATGATGTTAAAGAATATCAACAAAAGATATGGAATGAGTTTTTAAGTTTCATTGGAGTAAATAACATTGAAGTAGAGAAGAAAGAAAGACTTATCTCAGGAGAATCTTCTGCTAACAATGAATTTATTAATCTTAATTTAGAATCTTACTTAGAACCTAGAAAAAAAGCATGTGAAGAATTTAATAAACTATTTGGTTTAACTGGAGATAAAGCTATTTCAGTTAGAGTTAGAAGTGATTTATTAAATGCACTAAAAAATAATGAATCTAAATATAGTGATTATATTGATGATGGAGTTATTAATGGAAGTGAGGTGTCTAAAGATGAGTAAATATACTACTAATTTTAAAACACTTATCACTATGGGAATCTATACTAAAAATCAATTAAAAGAGTGGTTTATGGATTATGAATTATCAGATTACTTAACTCCAGAAGAGATACAAACTATTGTAATTAGAGGAACTTGGAGTAAAGATAGACTTGCTGATAAAATAATAGATGAATATTATTTTAAAGACTTTGGTTTAGAAACTCCTGCTATGTTCAAGCATTTCGCAAAAATTAAAATGAGAGAAATCATGGAATCTAAACTACCTCTAATCTACTCTAATTCTATAAAATATGATCCACTTGTTAATGTTGATTATACAGAAGAATTTACTAGAGATTTAACAGGTACAGCTAATTCAAGTGGTTTAACAGTAAACTCTGATACACCTCAAGGACAAATAAATAAAAATGATATTCTAAATGGTGCTTATGCAAGTTCTACTGGAGCTGATGAAACAGATGCTACTTCTACATCTAATGAAGAATATCTAAAAAGAGTAAAAGGAAATTCTGGTGTTAGTGCAACTGCTCAAAAAATGATAGAACAATATAGAAACAACATCAGAGCAATAGATTATGAAATTATAAAAGAATTAAAAGACTTATTTATAGGGCTTTTATAGAAAGGTGTGATTGTATGTTAAAAAAATGTATATTTAATAGATTAACTATAGGAGCACTTCCTCAAAGTTACTTAGAATCACTAAGTTATGAGGAGCAACTTTTATGGTTACAAAAAAACTTAAATGATGTTATTACATTAGTAAATGAGCTACAAGAACAATTAGATAATATTGATATTAACTTTGATGAATTACAACAACAAATAGATACTATTAATGAGGGTATTTATGTTATTAATCAAAATATTACTAACTTAGAAAATACTAAAGCAGATAAAACAGAAGTTCAATCACAACTTAGTGATTTAGAACTAGAATTAAAAGCATTAATTGCTAGTAACTATAATACATTAAAAGAATATGTTGATGAGCAAGATGCTTATTTACAATATCAAATAGACCATTTTAATATTGATAATATAACAATTCTTGACCCAACAACAGGAGTATATTCTCCAATTCAAGTAGTAATAGATAATATTTATGATCAAACTCGTGATGAAGCTATAACTGCTGGAGAATATGATGCTTTAGAATTAACTGCAACAGAATATGATGCTAAAGAAATCACAGCATTTAATTATGATAGATATGGTAAAACCATATTAATTGAAAATTAGAAAGGAAGATTTATATGATTAAATTAAATATTAAAAGATTTGGTAGTACAAATAAAACTACTCATTATGAATTATCTCAATTTGTATCAAGTGATAAACCATCTTGGTTAAATGATATAAATAGTGATATGTCAAAAATTGATACTGCAATTAATACAGCTAAAACTACTGCTGATGGTGCAGCAACATCAGCAGGTAATGCACAAACAACTGCTGAGGGAGCACAAACTACTGCTAATACTGCTGTTACTAATGCAGCAGCAGCTCAAACTACTGCTAATGGTGCTGTTACTAATATTGGAGATTTGGCTAATTTACAAACAATTAATAAAACTAATTTAGTTACAGCTATCAATGAATTAATACAACCTGCAGGAACTATTATAGCTTATGCTGGTAGTACTGCTCCTGATGGTTATATGTTATGTGATGGTAGTGCTGTTTCAAGATCAATTTATTCTAAATTATTTACAGCTATTGGTACTACTTATGGTACAGGAGATGGCTCTACTACATTTAATGTTCCTAACTTAAAAGGTAAAGTAGTTGTAGGTTATAATAGTAGTGATTCTGATTTTAACTCTTTAGGTAATACTGGAGGAGAAAAAACTCATACACTTACTGTTAATGAAATTCCTTCTCATGATCATGATATTAGATATTCATTAGAGGGAGTTGCTCATAGTGGATCTGGTAATAATTTAGTTGGTAAACAAAATACTGGAGATAACTGGGATGTACATGATTCTCTTACTGGTGGAGGTCAAGCACATAATAACTTACAACCATATATTGTATTAAATTACATTATTAAATACTAAGTATCAATAAAATTAAAGAGGTTTTAATACCTCTTTTTTAGTGCTCTAGAATAATTTAATACTTTTTGCTATAATTATATTAGAGATATATAAACACCTCTTAAAACTCATTTAAACTATGTTTAAAGCACTATTTATATGTGTTAGAGTATGTTAGATAATAGAGAAAGGCAGGTAGTATAAAAATGTCAAATCAAAAGACCGTACATTATAATATGGATGAGATAGATAAAGTAGGAGCTAATTTTAATTTAATCTGGGGAGAAAGATCAAATGGTAAAAGTTATCAAGTTAAACATAAGAAAGCTATAGAAAAGTATCTAAAAACTGGTAAGAGATTCATCCTTATGAGAAGATGGAAAGAAGAGATTTCTACTGAAAAGATAGAAAGTTACTTTGCTGATGTAGATATTCATAAATTAACAAAGGGAGAATATAACTGTGTAGTACCCTATAGAAAAGTTTTATATCTAGCATATTATGATACTGAAACAGGTAAGACTACTAAGGGAGATAAAGTAGGTTATGTAGTAGCACTATCTACAGAACAAAACTATGCAGGAGGTTCATACTTAGATGTAGAAGATATTATATTTGAAGAGTTTATGGCTAGAGGTTCATATATACCTAACGAACCATCTAAACTAATGAATTTTTATTGTACTGTAGATAGAAAAAGAGGTACTACTAGAGTATGGATGGTAGGTAACACAATAAGTAGAGTATGTCCTTATCTTAGTGAGTGGGATTTACAAAAGACTATTTCAACTCAAAAACAGGGTACTATTAAAACAGTAGAACAAATATCAGATGATGGAGAAAAGATTTTACTTGCTATAGAATATTGTAAGAGTACTGGAGCAAGTTCTCACACTATAGGATCACACTCTAAAATGTTAAATGATGGTTCATGGCAAACTGACCCTCAACCTCATTTACCTAAGAGTTATAATGAATATGAGGTTCGTTATAGAGTAGGATTCTCTTTTAAAGGTTTTAAGTTTATAGGAGAATTCTTAACTGATAGAGTATGTGATGTATGGTTTATATACCCTTATGAAAGAGAATTTAAAAACATTCTAGTTATATCAGATGAAATAAGACCTGATAAATTTTATCAAAGAGATATTTATAATGTTACTATTAAGAATCCTATGTTACATATGATTCTAGACACTTTTAGAGAAACTAATATATTTTACTCTACTGACCTATGTGGTACTGATTTTAAACAAGCTATAGATTTTACTATTAGAAAATAAAAAGGGGATGATTATATGTTTATATTAACAGCAAAAAATAGAGAATCAACAAAGTGGGATAATTTATGTGTATTTTATGATGAAAGACAATTTCATTATATGTGTGATACAGTAGATAAAAATATTTATAGTGAAGTTATGATCACTGATGAAACTGGTAAAAGATGTTTATTTTATTATGAGTTTCCTGATTATACTCCATATTTTATAAAATATAAAACAAAAAAGAGGAATTAATCCTCTTTTATTTTATTCTAGATATTTCATCTAGAGCTATTACATACCCTAGATTAGTATTAACATCATGTCCATAGAATACAAACTCTGGTAAAGTCCATAAATCTCTTCTTCTGATAAAGTTAGATAAAGCTAAGTTATATTCATCAAATGGTATATCTTCAACAGTATAGATTATTTTTTCTATTCTTATTACTTTATTTCCAACTTCTTTAACAAATCTTTTTGTTTTAACTGTGATAGGTTCTACCATATCTAATGTAAAATCATTTAATGTTTTATTCATTATTACCTCCTGATAATTTAATTTCTATTAATTGATCAATTACTGAAATACAATCATCAATCATTTCTTCAGTAGTCCACATCTTTAATTCATGTTTTAAGAAACTACAATCTCTAGAATAAGTAGAATAATCATAACAATGAGAGTAATCCCATCCAATAATCCATGTATTATCTAAAAGTAAAAATGAATCAGTTGAATATGTTAATCCTCCATGTACATTAATATTATACATATCTTCTATATCAATATAACTTATTCCATATAATGGATGATCTTTAGGTAACTCAACATAAGCACATGGATGAGTTCCATAACTGATTATAAAATAATTAAAACCTTTATAATTATCTTGATATAAAGCTTCTAAAGTTCTTTCTCTAGTATATTCCATTGGTCTAATCTTCATCTTCATAATCCTCACATTCTATATAAAAATCTGATACATTAGTCATAAACCATATAAGATTCATAATAGTTCCATAACAACAATAATCTAATACTTCAATTTCCCCATTCCAACTCTTAATAGCTATTCCTATATCAGCTAGATGATATTTACCATCTTTTGGCATAATTTAGTATCACTTGTAAATAATTTATTATATAAAGCAACGAAATCACTTATATAATATTGTTTAATATGTATATTTTTATCTTTCATTATTCTTCTCCTTTTAGTATTTCTATAAGTTTATTACTATCAATAAATCTTATATAATCAGCAGTTTTCACTTCTTCTATATATTCTATTGCTTTATTTATTCTTTGTGCTTGATTAGAACATATACTTTTTTCAAATTTTAATTCTTCTTCAAGTTCTTCTTTTTCTTGTTGTAATTTAACCAATTGATTTTGCAAACTAATTTGTGCTTTATCACTACCATAGTTCCACTCTATATCTTCTAATGTTGCATCTTTAATAACTATTGGAAAACCATGTTCAATGTCAATTTCTAAATTATTATCTTCATTAATACACATTTGAATTATTTTATTATCATTAATTATATTATCTTTAATTTTTAACATTTATTTACCTCCATTGTTTTTCTTTTGCACCTCTAAATATATTGCTATTAAAATACATACTACAAATATTTCCATTATTAACCTCCTTTTTATAAACTAATATTAATACTTTTTATTAATAAAGTCAAATTTAAAAACTAATAATTGAATTATTAGTTCTTCTGGAGTAACTACACATAAGTAAGGTTCTATAGTGATTAATAATGAAAAGATCTTTATAGTAATAAGTATATGTACACAAATATATAATAAAAGGAGTAAAATTTATGAATTTTTGTAGTTACCCCAGAACAGCTAACAAGCTGTTATTTTTTTATCTCTTCAAATTCTTTTGAGATTTCATCCATCTTTGAATTAAATTCTTCTTGAGTTTCAATTTGTTTAACGATAAGTTTTAACTTTTTACCTAACTTATCAATCTCAGCTGTTTCTATTTCTTCCCCATTTACATATTTACATAAGTTTTTAATATCTTGATTATTTATCATTTTTTCTTTCCTCCATTTAAAATAAATTCATCAAATAGAATTAGTCTTCTATTATCTTTTGTTTTTATGTATGTTTCATTCTTCATATAGGTTCTGATACTTCTTAAGGTTTCAGCTCTAGTTTTACCTAGTATATTTGATAGTCCTTCAATTCCTATAGCTGAATTATAAAAATCTTTTGTTTTATAATCCATTAGAATAAAAAACTCTTTATCGTATTTTTTGATCTTT
>JAZLDV010000033.1:0-22782 GCA_045614925.1 Coprobacillaceae bacterium
AAATAAAGGAACAAAACATAATAGAAGAATTATTATTGCTACTATTGTTTTAATTTCGTTTTCTATCATTACATTATTAACAAGTCGTTCTTCATCTAAGATTGAAGTTATGTTTAAAGATACGGTTGCTACAATTGAATACTATGTAGTAAAAGCACCATTGAAATTTATCAGTGATGTATTTTATGAATATACTGAAATGAAAAATGTATATGAAGAAAATAAAAAATGGAAAGAACAGGCTGATAAATTAGCGCGTGAAGCAGCTTTAAATGAAGTTTTAGCAAAAGAAAATAAAGAATTAAGAGAATTAATGGAGATTGAATATCTTCCTACAGATTATCAAGTAAAAAATACTTCTGTCATTTCTAGAAATGGTGATAATTGGAATAATGAGGTATGTATTGGTTTAGGTTCGATGTCAGGTGTTAAAGAAGGAATGGCAGTTATTAATTCACAAGGTATGATTGGAACTGTAACAAATGTAACAGAAATTACATCTACTGTTTCTTTATTATCTAGCGAAAACACTGTAACTCAATTACCTGTTATGATTTTAAGTGGTGAAGAAACTATTTATGGTCTATTAAATAAATATGATATAGAAACACACACATATAAAGTTATCTTATTAAGTGATGTTGAAAAGATAGAAAATAACGCTACTGTTGTAACAAGCGGATTAGGTGGAAAAAACAAAAGTCCAAAAGGAATTTATATCGGAAATGTAAAGAGTTTTGTGCTTAAACCTGATGCTTCTGAAGCAATCTGTGATGTGACACCAGCAGTTGATTTTAACGATTTAAATCATCTATCTGTTGTTCAAAGGGTAAACTAAAATGAATAATCTTACAAACGATAGACATCTTATTAAGAGTTTTATAATTATTTTACTTTGTTTTGTCATTGATAGTACTATAAGTTATTTTTTACCATATAATTTCGCTAAAACATCTATAACATTAACACCATATTTTTCTTTAATGATGTTTTGTATGTTAGTCAAAACGATAGAAGGGGCTGAACGTTACTTTTTCGCATCTATTTGTGGTGTATATTATTCAGTCGTTTATACCAATTCTTTAGCTATATATATTTTGATTTTTGCTCTTATAGCATTTGTAAGATCATATATCTATAAATTTGATAAATTATCTTTCTTTGAAATGATGATTTTTTGTGTTTTGACAATTTTCTCTCAGGAACTTGTATTATATTGGTTAATGAAGGTGACAGGCATTACTTTTATGAAAGTAATTAGCGTATTATTGATGAGAATTCTACCTACTATAGGTTTGAATATTATATTATACGTATTTGTCTACATTGCCTTTAATTTAACTGTATCAGGAGAATAATGATGAATATTAAGATGAGAGCAATTGAAGGGAAATTATTTCTTATAATGAACGAAATGTGTTCTTTTGAAGAAATATTAAGTGATTTAAATAAGCTTTTGGAATCTTCACTTTTAAATAAAAGTGATTATTATCCGAAAGCTTTTTTTGATTTTGGATGTCGATTTATAGATGAAAATGAAATGATAAAACTAATAGAAGTATTGAATACAAAAAAGAGAATGATATTTGATGGAATTAGCTGTTCTAAAGAAAAAAATACAGTAGATATTTATAATCAAGTAATTAGAAATGGAGAAGAAATATTTGTATATAAAAAAACATTGTTTTTACAACCGATTAATCCAGGAAGTTTCGTTTATTGTTATGACGATGTTTATTTTCTTAATAAAGTGAGTGGACATATTATGTCTTATAATGAAAATATTAAAATTTCAGGGAGTCAGTTTTATGAAGCATCTGTATCAATTTGTGGAAATAATATCCATGATTTGACATTTTTTACTCTAACCACGATTTATTATAAAGATAAAGAGATATGCTTAAGGAAGGAGAATGATTATGAGCAGAATTATAGTAGTCACATCGGGGAAGGGTGGAGTTGGTAAAAGTACAATCAGCTGCAATATAAGTTATCAATTGGCTAATCAAGGATTTAAAGTATGTCTTATTGATGCTGATTTTGGATTGAAAAATCTTGATGTTATGTTAGGGTTAGAAAATCGTGTCGTATTTGATTTGAAAGATGTAATTATGAATAGATGTTCATTACAGCAGGTTTTAATAAAAGACAAAAGGAAAAATGATTTGTATTTGTTACCAGCATGTAAATCTATGTCTTTTGATGAATTGAATATCGATTATATGATTGAAATGATGGATTATTTAAAAGATGAATTTGATTATATTATCATAGATAGTCCTGCAGGGGTTGAAAAAGGTTTTATTTATGCTACAGGACTAGCGAAAGAAGCAATTCTTGTTGTGACTTTAGATATTATATCTTTAAGAGACGCAGATAGAGTAATAGGTATTTTGCTAAAAAATGGAATTACTGATATAAAAATGATTATTAATAAATATAATGAAGAAGATATTAGAAAAGGAAGAAGTGTATCTTTAAAAGAAGCATATGATATATTATCCATTCCTTTATTGGGTTTGGTATTTGATGATCACGCTGTATTAGAATCTAATAACAGAGGTATTCCATTAAGTCATGAAAATAATAATGAAATTGCATTGTGTTTTAAAAGAATTGTTCAACGATTAGAAGGGGAACCTGTTCCTTTTGTTAAAAATAAAAAAAGAAAACTATTGAATAAATTATTTAGTTAATATCTTCATTTGTTTAGCATACATTGTAGTGAGGTGAAATGATGAAAGATATTGATGAAATTAAAAATAGAATTAATAGAAGAAAAAAATCTGTTCTTACTGATTCACATTTTAAGAAGTTTTATAATTTTATGATTAAATGTATGGTCGTACTTGTACTAATGATTAGTATTGGTTCAGTAGTAAAAGATAGTCCTAATGGTGTTTATATTAAAAAATATTTTTTAGATGTATTTTCTTTAAGTAAGATAGAAAATTATTTCTTTGGCTTATTTCAACAACCTGACAATACTACAGCTGTTTCAAATGAAGTTTTTTATTCTCATTTAGAAGATAACTATTATACGAGTAATTCAAATGAAGGTATGAGTTTAAGTGATGGAATTGTTGTTGAAAAAGGGAATTCTCCAATGCTTGGAAATTACATCACAGTGCTAAATGATGATCTGAGCGTTACTTATGGACAATTAGAAGATGTGTTTGTTAATCAATATGATGAAGTTGATAAAAATATGGTAATAGGGACATATAGTGAAAAAATATTAATTGTTTTTTCAAAAGGAGACAAGGAAATTGATTATTCAACATTTGAGGAATATTGTAAGTAAAATCAAGGTAAATCCTGTTACTTATGTTTTCATACTCTTATGTTTATATAATCATACGATAAAAATATATTTGTTAACAATGCTATTTGTATTTATACATGAACTATGTCATCTTGCGATGGCATTTTATTTTGGTTATACGATTGAAAGTGTTGTTATATATCCTTTTGGAACATGTGGACATATAAAAGAGTTTTTATATAAAAACTTATTAGAAGAGATATGTATAATAATGGCTGGACCAATATCACATATTTTTATAATTATATTTTTGAAAATAATTCAATCTGATATAATGTATATAAATATAAATTTAGTTTTATTTTTATTTAATCTTCTTCCTATCTATCCTCTTGATGGAAGTAAGTTGATTATTTTATTACTTCAAAGTATAGGTGATCTAAACAAAGCGATGATTTTATCACTTAAAATTTCAATTTTATCTTTAATTATATTTAGTGTTTTTTACTTGAATCTAAATACATTTATTATTCTTATGTTTTTATTGTTTTATCAGGTTGTTTTTTATCAGTTTATAAAACGATATGTATCATCATATATTTTGCAGAATATGAACAACTTAGATCGAAAGAAATTTATACATTTTAATTTAGAGTATAGAAGAGGTTATTTGAATTGTTATATGATTGATAATGTGATGTACAAAGAAAATGAAATATTTCATTTATTGATAAAAAACAATGTTTAATGTTTATGTAATTTTATATTATATTATTATTGAAAAAATTAAATTTTATCTTGTGTTTTACACCAATATATGTTAATATGATTCAGGTATTTGAAATACACACATTGTGAATTCATCAATCTAGTGCCGTAAGGTGGTTGATGTTAGAAGCAATGGAGGAAAAAAACGAAAGGGAGGAAGTTACAATGGCAGTAATTTCAATGAAAAAATTATTAGAAGTTGGTGTACACTTCGGTCACCAAACAAAAAGATGGAACCCAAAAATGGCTCCTTACATCTTTACAGCAAGAAATGGTATCTATATCATCGATTTAAAAAAATCATCTGATAAAATTGATGAAGCTTATGCAGCAATGATGGATATCGCAGCTAAAGGTGGAAAAGTATTATTCGTAGGAACTAAAAAACAAGCTCAAGAAGCTGTACAAACTGAAGCTATCAGATCAGAAAGTTTCTATGTAAATTCTCGTTGGTTAGGTGGAACTTTAACAAACTTCAGAACTATCCAAAAAAGAATTAGAAGATTAAAAGAATTAGAAAAAATGGAAGAAGACGGAACATTCGATTTATTCACTAAAAAAGAAGTTATCTTAATGAAAAAAGAACAAGCTAAGTTAGAAAAAAACTTAGGTGGTATTAAAGAAATGAAGAGACTTCCAAGTGCTTTATTCGTTGTTGATCCAAAAGTTGAACACAACGCAGTTGCTGAAGCTAAAATCTTAGGAATCCCTGTATTTGGTATCGTAGATACTAACTGTGATCCTGATGAAGTTGATTATGTAATCCCAGCAAATGATGATGCAATCAGAGCTGTAAAATTAATCGTAGCTGCAATGGCTGATGCAATTTGTGAAGCAAAAGGTGAACCTTTAACAGTTGCTTATGTTAAAGATGAAGATGAAAAAGAAGTATCAATGAATGATGCTGTTGCTTCTGTAGAAGAAAACAAACAAAGAGGTCCAAGATATAAAAACAACGGACGTCCTAGAAACAATAGACCTGCTGAAGTAAGCAAACCAGCTGAAGTTAAAGAAAATACTGAAGCATAATCAATAAAGGGGTAAGCTTATTAGCTTATCTCTTTTTTAATAAATAAAATTGGAGGAAATAAAAATGGCTATTAGTGCAAAATTAGTAAAAGAATTACGTGAAAAAACTGGTGCTGGAATGATGGATTGTAAGAAAGCATTAGAAGCTTGTGATGGTGATTTAGAAAAATCATTTGACTGGTTAAGAGAAAAAGGTATCGCTAAAGCAGCTAAAAAAGCTGACCGTATCGCTGCTGAAGGTTTAACTGCTTTCGTAGTAGAAGGAAATGTTGCTGCTATGGTAGAAGTTAACTCTGAAACTGACTTCGTTGCTAAAAACGTTGAATTCCAAGAATTAGTTGCAACTGTTGCTAAAACAGTAGTTGCTGCTCAACCAGCTGATTTAGAAGCTGCATTAGCAGTAGAAGTTGAAGGAAAAGATTTAGGAACTTTAATTGCTGAAAAATCTGGAAAAATCGGAGAAAAATTAAGCTTCAGAAGATTTGAAGTTATGACTAAAGAAGATACTGAAGTATTCGGTGCTTATTCACACATGGGTGGAAAAATGACTGCTTTAGTTAAAGTTGCTAACACAACTGAAGAAAAAGCTAGAGATATCGCTATGCATGTTGCTGCAAGTGCTCCACAATATATCGACAGAAGCGCAATCCCTGCTGATGTATTAGAACATGAAAGAACTGTATTATTCAACCAAGCTATGGAAGAAAATGCAAATAGTGCTAAACCAAAACCAGAAAATATCGTTGAAAAAATGGTTGAAGGTCGTTTAAATAAAAACTTAAAAGAAATCTGCTTAGTAGATCAAGAATTCATTAAAGATCCAGATCAAACAGTAGGACAATATTTAGGAAATGCTACTATCGTTACAATCGCTCGTTTCCAAGTTGGTGAAGGTATGGAAAAAAGAGAAGAAAACTTCGCTGAAGAAGTAGCTGCTCAAATGAAAAAATAATTTAATAGAACAAGGGGACATTATTGTGCCCTTTTCTTGTAAATAAAAGGAGAATCTTATGAAGTACAATAGAGTATTATTGAAATTAAGTGGTGAAGCGTTAGCTGGAGAACAAAAATTCGGTATTAATCCATTAGTTGTTGCAGACGTTGCTAGACAAATTAAAGATGCTAAAGATTTAGGTGTTGAAATTGCTATTGTATGTGGTGGTGGAAATATCTGGCGTGGTAAAACAGGTAGCGACATGGGTATGGAAAGAGCTGCTGCTGATTACATGGGTATGTTAGCGACTGTTATGAATGGTATGGCTTTACAAAATGCTTTAGAAACTATTGGGGTACAAACTCGTTTATTATCAGCAATTGATATGAAAGAAGTTGCAGAACCTTATATTAGAAGAAGAGCTGTTAGACATTTAGAAAAAGAAAGAGTTGTAATCTTTGGAGCAGGTACAGGAAGTCCTTTCTTTACAACAGATACAACTGCTGCTTTACGTGCTGCTGAAATTAATGCTGATGTTATTTTAATGGCAAAAAATGGTGTAGATGGTGTTTATTCTGCAGACCCTAAATTAGATCCTAACGCTACTAAATATGAACATATTACTTATTTAGATGTATTAAATGAAGATTTACATATTATGGACCAAACTGCTATTACTTTATGTAAAGATAATAATATCGATTTATGTGTATTTAATATGCAAGAAGATGGTAATATTGCTAGAGCATGTAATGGTGAAAAAATTGGTACAGTAATTTCTAAAGGAGAATAATAAAATGTTAAGTTTAATTTTAGAAGAAACAAAAGAAAAAATGGATAAATCCATTGATGCTTATAAAAGAGATTTAGCTACAGTAAGAACTGGACGTGCTAATCCTACAATGCTTGATCGTGTTATGGTAATGTATTGGGGAGAAAAAACTCCATTAAATCAAGTTGCTGGTATTTCTGTTGTAGAAGGTAGACAATTATTAATCAAACCTTATGACAGAGGAACTATCAGAGATATTGAACATGGTATTTACGAAGCTGAATTAGGTTTAACTCCACAAAATGATGGTGAAGTTATTCGTATTAATGTTCCACCTTTAACAGAAGAAAGAAGAAGAGAATATGTTAAAGTTGCTAAAAAATTTGCTGAAGATGCAAAAGTAGCATTAAGAAACATTAGAAGATCTTCAAATGATGATGTTGCAAAAGCAGGATTAACAGAAGACGAAGAAAAACAAGGTAAAGAAAAAGTTCAAAAATTAACAGATGAATATGTTAAAAAAATTGATGTTCTATTAAAAGAAAAAGAAGAAGATTTATTAAAAGTATAAGAGAAGTTATTACTTCTCTTTTTTTCTTTTTGTAGTAATTTATATAACTTTTTGATATAATGATTAAAGTTATGGGGTGGTAAATATGTTTTTTAAGAAAGATAACACAAATATTATTGAACTGGATATGAATAATATACCTAAACACATTGCTTTTATTATGGATGGAAATGGAAGATGGGCTAAACAAAGAAAGATGCCTAGAACTTTTGGACATCATGAAGGGACAAAAACTATTCGTAATATTGCTTTAGAATGTAATGAATTAGGTGTAAAAGCAATGACAGTTTATGCTTTTTCAACTGAAAATTTTAAAAGAGATTCTAAAGAAGTAGAGTATATTTTTAAACTACCAAAAGAATTTTTTAATTTATATTTAAAAGAACTAATTGAAAATAATGTACAATTACGTTATATCGGTCATTTAGAAATGGCTCCACAAGAAACACGAGATATTATTAATGATGCTATAGATCAGACAAAAAACAATACTGGATTAATTTTAACTTTTGCTTTTATTTATGGTGGAAGAGATGAAATTGTTCAGACAGCTAAGATTATTGCACAAAAATATAAAGATGGTGAAATTTCATTAGATGATATTACTGAAAATTATTTTGAACAACATCTTATGACTGGTGATCTTCCTGCAGTTGATCTAATGGTACGTACGAGTGGAGAATATAGATTATCTAATTATTTGCCATGGCAGTTAGCTTATGCTGAATTTATTTTTGATGATACTTTATGGCCTGATTATAATAAAGAATGCTTATATAGAGCTATTGCAATATATCAAGGTAGAGAAAGACGCTTTGGGGGTGTTCTTAAATGAAACAAAGAATTATAACTGCTATTGTTTTAGCTATTATTTTAGTACCTTGTGTTCTTATGGGAGGTATTGCTTTTGATATATTAGCTGCAATTGTCGGTATTGGAATGTCATATGAATTAATTAAAATCTGTGACCCGTTACCAAAGAAATATATGTATGTTATTAGTGCATTATTTATTTTATATGGCTTATTTTTTGAAAAAAGTTTAATGGTTTCTAATGAAGTTACTATTGTATTAGCTATTGTTTTATTATGTTCTCATATATTTGATGAAACAATGAGTTTTTCTAGAGTTGGCTATTATTTTCTAACTATATTTATTGTTATGATGGGAATTCATATGTTATATCATTTAAGAACAGTTTATGGATTTGGATCAATTATGTTATTAGTTTTTGCTACTTTTGGTTGCGATACAGGTGCATATTTTGTAGGAGTGACTTTAGGAAAACATAAATTATGTCCTCGCTTGTCCCCTAAAAAAAGTATAGAAGGAAGTATTGGTGGTATAATTATAGGTACAGTTCTATCTGTTTTGTTTGGGACGTATATTGGTGTGAGTATTGAATTTATTCAACTTGTTATTATATGTTTTGTTTTAACAATTACTGGTCAAATTGGTGATTTAACATTTAGTAGTATGAAGAGATTATTTAATGTAAAAGATTTTTCTAACTTATTACCAGGTCATGGAGGTTTATTAGATCGTTTTGATTCTTTATTATTTAACGCTATGGTTTTTGGTATGATGTTATCGTTATTTAAGGTGGTGACTTTATAATGAAGAGAATTACAGTATTAGGTGTTACAGGTTCAATTGGAACACAAACTGTTGATGTTGTTAAAAATCATAAAGAAGAATTTCAAATTGTTGCGATGAGCGCAGGAAGAAATATTTCTTTATTAGAAGAAATTATGAAAGATATTCCATGTAAACATATCTGTGTATCTCATGAAGATGATAAAAATTATCTTCAGGCTAAATATCCAGATATTCAGTTTTATCATGGTCAAAAAGGACTTATTCAAATATCTACTTTAGAAGAGTGTGATATTGTATTAAATGCAATCGTAGGTTTTGCTGGTCTTTTACCAACAATGGAAGCAATTAAGGCAAAAAAGGATATTGCTCTTGCAAATAAAGAAACATTAGTTGTTGCAGGTCATCTAATTATGCCTTTAGTAAAAGAATATGGTATTCATCTTTTACCTGTAGATAGTGAACACTCTGCTATTTTCCAATCAATGAATGGTGAACATAAAGATGATATTTCTAAAATTATTTTAACTGCGAGTGGGGGAAGTTTTAGAGATAAAACAAGAGAAGAACTACATGATGTTACAGTAGAACAAGCTTTAAAACATCCGAATTGGTCAATGGGGGCAAAAATCACAATTGACAGTGCGACTCTTTTTAATAAAGGTTTAGAAGTTATGGAAGCTAAATGGCTTTTTGACGTTGATTATGATGATATTGAAGTATTAATACATCCAGAAAGTATTATTCATTCTATGGTAGAATACAAAGATACATCTGTTATTGCTCAATTAGGTACACCAGATATGAGATTACCTATCCAATATGCTTTAACATATCCAAGAAGAATGAACTTAACAAATGGTAAACGTTTATCTTTAAGTGATGTATGTACTTTAAATTTTAGAAAACCTGATTTAAATAGATTTCGTGCTTTAGCACTTGCTTATGAAGCAGGGAGAACAGGTGGATCTTTACCATGTGTTTTAAATGGTGCTAACGAAGAAGCAAATTCATTATTTTTAAATAATAAAATTAAATTTTTAGACATTGAAATGCTTGTAGAAGCTGCAATGCGTGCTCATACATTGGTTGAAAATCCATCTTTAGATGAATTAATTGAAATTGATGCTTGGGCTAGAAATTTTGTAAAAGAGAAAGTGAGAGTTGATTAGATGCAAAATATTGTTAACATTATTGTATTTATGCTTGTATTAGGATCAATTATTACCATTCATGAATTTGGTCATTTTATAACAGCTAAAATGTTTGGTGTATATTGTAGTAACTTTTCTATTGGTTTTGGTCCTAAATTATTTTCATATAAAGGAAAAGAGACAAGTTATGAATTAAGATTACTTCCTATTGGAGGTTTTGTGGCAATGGCAGGAGAAGAAGATCAATTAGATAATGAAGATTTAAAAGATATTCCTGTCGAAAGAACTATTAAAGGTTTATCGACAATTAAAAAAATCATTATTTTTGGTGCTGGTGTTGTTATGAACTTTGTACTAGCTATTGCTGTATTATTAACGTTAAATTTAACTATTGGTCAAGTAGGAGTAAATCAGGCTCAAATTGGTGAAGTTTTTGAAAATTCAGCTGCTGAGTATTATGGTTTACAAACAAATGATGTTATTACTCAAATTTATGTAAAAGATACTGATCAGACAATGTTAGTTTCAAAATTTGATGATATTAATTTATCGAAAGAATCATTAAATTTTGATGGAGATCAATTAAATATTACTGTTAATGTTTTAAGAAATGATCAAAATGAAAAAGTAGATATGATTCTTGATTTTGATAATGAAAACGGACGTTATAATTTAGGAATTTCACAGGCAACTCGTGATATGACTTTTGTTGAATCAATCAAATATACATTTGTTGTTTTTGGAAAAATGAGTACAAGTATTATTGATGCTTTATCAAAATTAGTGACTTCATTTTCATCTACAATTACACAAATGTCTGGACCAGCAGGTATTTATCAAGTAACTGCACAAGTTACTGAAAGTGGAGAAATTTCGCGTATTTTTAATTTATTAGCAATGCTTTCTATTAATATTGGTATTTTTAATTTATTACCAATCCCTGGATTAGATGGTTGTCAGATGTTATTTGCTGCAGCTGAAGGAATAACTGGAAAAGAATTACCACATAAAGTAAAACTTGTATTACAAATTTGTGGATTAATTTTAGTATTTGGATTAATGATTATTGTCACTGTCCAAGATGTATTAAAAATATTTGGATAAAAAGGGATAATCCCTTTTTATTTTAGGAGGGTATTATATGAATAAGATGAATATTTTATTAGAACAGCTTCAATTAAGTGAAAAAGTTCAATTTTTAAAAAAAGTAAATATTGAGAAAGTATCTGTTATTAATGGTAATTTTTTTGAGTTTTATTTTGAATCTTATTCAATGATTCCATTAGATGAATTAAAGTTATTATTTGAGGCTAAAGATTTATTTCCATATCCTCTTGAATTTCATTTTCATTATCATTCATATAGTGAAGAACATATTATTTCTTATGCTGAATTTATTTTTGAAATATTAAAAGAAAAAAAGGTACCAATTTCTTCTATTGAACCTAAACATTTAAGTTTCAATGATAATATGTTAAAAATTGAATGTATAAATGAAATCCAATATAATCAGATTCAATCATATTATAATCTTTTTGAACAAGAGTTTTCTAAATTTGGTATAAAGAATATTAAATTTAATGCATTTATTAATATGGAAAATAATATGTATAAATCTATTCAGGAAGAAATGAATGCTTTAAATGAAGTTCAAGTTGACTCTCAGACATTTGATCAAAATGAAGTCATTAAACCAGTAGATAATAAACCTAAATTTCAAAGTTATAAAAAAGATTATTATTCTTTAACAATTGATGAAATTGATCAGAATGTAAAAGAAGTTATGATACAAGGTTATGTATTTAATGAGGATAGTAAGGTTGTAAAAACTGGAAAAACTATTCAATCATTATATGTAACTGATTATACAAATAGTATTGTCGTTAAAAGATTTGAAAACAAAGGTGGAAATTCCTTAGAGGAAATGAAAAAATTAAAAAAAGGTGGAAAATGGGTTCGTATTAAAGGCGTTGTTGAATACGATAACTTCTCTAAAGATACTGTTGTTAATGCGCGCGAAGTTGAAATTATTCCATCACCTAAAATCAGAAATGATGATGCACCAAAGAAAAGAGTTGAATTGCATACGCATTCTAAAATGTCTGCAATGGATGGTATTGGATCGGTAAGTGAATACATAGAAAGAGCTGCTTATTGGGGCCATAAAGCTGTAGCAATTACTGATCATGGGAATGTTCAATCATTCCCTGATGCGCAAAAAGCAAGTCAAAAAAATAAAATTAAAATGATTTATGGTGTTGAAATGTATATGATTGACCCTGATTTTAAAGTTGTTTATAATCATAAACCATGTAGTTTAAAAGATTTCACATATGTGTCATTCGATTTAGAGACAACAGGTTTATCAGTTATTGATGATGATATTATTGAATTTGGGGCTGTAAAATACAAAAATGGACAAGAAATTGATCGTCTTCAAAGTTTTATAAAACCTAATAAGAAGATTTCTAAGAAAATTTCAGAATTAACTCATATTACTTATGATCATGTTAAAAATTCACCTACAATCTTAGAATTTTTACCTAAAATTTTAGATTTTTTCCAAGATCATGTTATTGTTGCACATAATGCTACATTTGACGTTGGCTTTTTAAATGAAATATTAGTGCGTTATGGTTACGAAAAATTAAAAAATACTTATATTGATTCTATGACACTAGCATGGAAATTATTGCCTGATTTAAAAGGTTATCGTTTAGGAAATTTAGCAAGACATTATAAGATTGCTTATGATGGAGATGATGCTCATAGAGCTGATTATGATGCTGATGTTTTAGGTCAAGTTTTTAATATTATGATATATGAAATGATGCAAAACAGTATGAATGATGTGACTGATATGGTTACATTAGAATGTCCGACAGGATACAAAAAAGTAAGACCAAAACATATGTGTGTTTTAGCTAAAAATAAAACAGGTTTAAAAAATATGTTTAAATTAGTTTCAGAAGCAAATACAACATATTTTGAAAAAACATCTCGTATTCCTCGTGAAAGACTAGAATATTATAGAGAAGGCCTTTTATATGGTAGTGGATGTTATAATAGTGAAATTTTTGATTTAGCGATGACAAGAGGTATCGATGAATTAAAAGAAGCAATTAGTTTTTATGATTATATTGAGATTTTACCACTTGATATTTGTATGTATTTTGTTGAAAGAGGTCGTATTGATACAAAAGAAGACCTTATTAAAATTTTGAGACGTATTGTTGATACAGCAAAAGAATTGGGCAAAACAATTGTAGCAACAGGAGATGTTCATTATCTAGATCAAAAAGATAAGATTTTTAGAGATGTATTTACTTGCAATCCTAAAATTGGATTAGGAGGGGCATTGCATCCATTAACTGATCGTAATAATCCTTCTGCATGGACACCAGATGAATATATGAGAACAACTCAGGAAATGTTAGATAGTATGTCTTATTTAACTGAAGAAGAAAAATATGAATTTGTTATTGAAAATACAAATTTAATTGCAGATATGATTGATGGTGACTTTACAGTTGTGCATGACAAATTATTTACACCTCATATTGATAATGCGGATAATAATTTAAGAAATTTATGTTTTGATAATGCACATAAACAATATGGAGATGTTTTACCTGAAATTGTTGAAAAAAGGTTAAGTAAAGAATTAGATAATATTATTAAACATGGGTTTGGTGTTATTTATTATATTTCCCATTTGCTTGTAAAAAAATCAAATGATGCTGGTTACCTTGTAGGAAGCCGTGGGTCAGTAGGGTCTTCATTTGTTGCGACAATGGCTGGGATTTCTGAAGTCAATCCTTTACCACCGCATTATTATTGTCCTGGATGTAGACATAGTGAATTTATGGAAGAAGGAGTTATCGCTAATGGATATGATCTTCCTGATAAAAAATGTCCACATTGTGGTTCGAACATGAAAGGGGATGGACATAATATTCCTTTCGAAACATTCTTAGGATTTGATGCGGATAAAGTTCCTGATATTGACTTAAACTTCTCAGGGGATTATCAGCCTACTGCTCATGCTTATACAAAAGAAATTTTTGGTGAAAGCCATGTTTATCGTGCAGGAACTATTTCTACAGTTGCAGAAAAAACAGCGTATGGGTATGCAAAGGGATATGCTGAGTTAATGGGAAAAGAACATACAATGCGTGTTGCTGAATTAGAACGTATTGCCAAAGGATGTACTGGGGTAAAAAGAACTTCTGGTCAGCATCCTGGTGGGATCATCGTTATTCCTGAAAATATGGATGTATTTGATTTTAATCCTTATCAGTATCCTGCAGATGATTTAAATGCTGAATGGAAGACAACACATTTTGACTTCCATGCAATTCATGATAATGTATTGAAATTTGATATTTTAGGCCATGTTGACCCAACAGTTATACGTATGCTACAAGATTTAACTGGCGTAAATCCTAAAGATATACCAACTAACGATCCTCAAGTTATGTCTTTATTTAATAATACAGATGCCTTAGGAATTGATTTATCATTTTTAAAATGTAAAACTGGTGCATTAGGATTACCTGAGTTTGGTACGAAATTTGTTAGAGGAATGCTAGAACAGACTCATCCTACTTCATTTAGTGATCTTGTTATTATTTCTGGATTGTCGCATGGTACAGACGTTTATTTAGGTAATGCTGAAACGTTAATTTCTTCAGGTACTTGTACATTAAAAGAAGTTATCGGATGTCGTGATGATATTATGGTTTATCTTATTGAAAAAGGGTTACCTAATAAAGATGCTTTTGATATCATGGAATGTGTTCGTAAAGGGAAATCTCCAGCAGTATTCCCTGAAAAGAAATATGAAGAATTAATGAAAAAACATGATGTTCCTACATGGTATATTGAATCGTGTAAAAAAATTAAATACATGTTCCCTAAGGCCCATGCAGCTGCTTATGTATTAAGTGCAATTCGTGTGGCATGGTGGAAATTGTATTATCCTAGAGAATATTATGCTGTTTATTTTAGTACTAGATGTGATGCTTATGATGTTGAATTAATGATTCAAGGAAAAGAAGCAGTATTGAATAGATATCAGCAAATCTTAAATGATAAACAAAATGGAGTAAAGGTATCAAATAAAGAAGAAGCATTAATTACAGTGTTTGAAATAGCTTTAGAAATGTTTGAAAGAGGTATTTATTTTAATAATATTTCGTTAGATAAATCTGCATCTAGAAACTTTACATTAGATCCAGATGATCCAAATGCGTTATTACCACCATTTACTTCAATTGATGGTTTAGGTGCTTCGGTAGGGGATAGTGTTATTGAAGCAAGAGAAAAAAATTACTTCTTATCAAAAGAAGATGTTATTAAAAGAACTAAATTAACTTCTAATCAGATTGAATTCTTAACACGTTTAGGTGTATTTGAAAAAATGTCTGATGAAAATCAGCTATCTTTATTTGATTTATAAAAAATGTTGATTATAACTTGTTTTTTAAGTAAAACTATGGTATATTACATGTGTAATAATTAATTCTTACGAGAGGGGAGACCCTCTCGTTATTGTTATCTTTAATGGAGGGATTATATGCTAGAGAAAATTACACAATTGCTTTCACCTATTTTAGATAGAAATAATGTTTATTTAGATGATATCGAATATGTGAATGAAAAAAATGAATGGTATTTAAGAATTTTTATTGAGATGAATGAAGGTCATTTAGATATGGACACTTGTGTTATTGTAAGTGAAGAAATTAGTAATATGCTAGATGAAGCTGATTTAATCAAAGATGAATATTATTTAGAAGTTTCTTCTCCTGGTGCTGAGAAACCTCTAAAAACTTTAGAAAAAGTTCAAGCATCTGTTGGTGAATATGTATATGTTCAATTCAAAGAACCAACAATGGGAATGGATGAAGTCTATGGAACTATTTTAAATGTTGAAGGTGAATTAATTGATCTACAATATTTAGTTAAAAATATAAAGAAAAAATGTCAGATTGAATATAGTAAAATCAAATTTATTAGATTAGCTGTTAAATTTTAAGGAGGAAAATAAAAAATGGCTAGTAAAAAATTTATCCAAGCTTTAGAGTTATTGGAAGAAGAAAAAGGAATTAAAAAAGAAATCGTTTTAGAAGCTTTAAAAGAAGCATTAGAAAAAGCATATAAAAAGAATTATGCTGGTAGTGAATCAATTATTCGTGTAGATATCAACGAAAAAAATGGAAATATCAGATTATTTGAAATTAAACATGTAGTTGATGATGTAATGGATGAAGATTATGAGTTATCTATTGAAGAAGCTCAAGAAATCCAACCTAATGCACAAGTAGGTGATGAAATTGTTACTGAAGTAAGCCCAGAAGTATTTGGACGTTTAGCAGCAATTCAAACAAAACAATTATTAAAACAAAAAATTAGAGAAACTGAAAAAGAAACTTTATACAATGATTTTATTGATAAAAAAGATGATATTGTTACAGGTATTATTGATAGAGTAGAAGAAAGATTCGCTATTATTAATATTGGAAGAACTGGTGCTTTATTACCATTAAATCATCAAATTCCAGGTGAAAAATTAAAAGAAGGACAACATATTAAAGTTTATGTTAACGAAGTAGAAAGAAATACTAAAGGAACTCATATTAGCGTTTCTAGAACAGAACCAGGATTAGTAAAAAGATTATTTGAAATGGAAGTACCTGAAATTTATGATGGTATTGTAGAAATTAAATCTGTATCACGTGAAGCTGGGGATAGAAGTAAAATTGCTGTCTATACTAATAATAGTAATGTTGATGCTATTGGTTCATGTGTTGGTCCAAAAGGGCAACGTGTTCGTAATGTTGTTGAAGAATTAAATGGAGAAATGATTGATATCATTGAATGGAATGAAGATCCTGTTATCTTTATTTCACATGCTTTATCACCTGCAAATGTTGTAAGTGTAAAAGTTGATGAAAACAATCATAATGCTATTGTTATTGTTCCAGATAATCAATTATCTTTAGCAATTGGTAAAAGAGGTCAAAATGCACGTTTAGCTGTTCATTTAACAGGATGGAATATTGACATTAAGTCAGTTACTGAAGCAAATGATGAAGGAATCATTTATGGAGAAGATAAAGGATTTGAAAAAGAATTTGCTGAAGAAATGACAAAAGAAGAAACTTCAGTATTTGAAGAATTCGTTGAAGAATTTAAAGAAGAAGTTGTAGAAATCGTTGAAGAAATTAAAGAAACTGTATCTGAAATCAAAGAAGAAATTCAAGAAAAAATCGAAGAAATTAAAGAAGAATTAACTTCTAATGATGAAAATGAAGATTATGAAGAAAACTTTGATGATGAAGATGATGAATATTATGGATATGATTATGATCCTAAATATGATGAAGACATCGATTACGATGAATTTGATAAATATTATGATGAAAAATAGAGGTGATTTTAATGAAAAAAATACCTTTAAGAAAATGTGTTGCAACACAAGAACAATTGCCTAAAAAAGAATTAATTCGAGTTGTAAGAAGTAAAGAAGGAATTGTATCTGTAGATCCTACTGGAAAAATGAATGGTAGAGGAGCATATTTAAAAAGAAGTTTAGAAGCTATTGAATTGGCTAAGAAAAAAGGTGTTTTAAAACGTTCATTAGAAGTTGATATTCCTGAAGAAATTTATGAGGAATTAAAAAATTATGCTAAGTAAAGATATTATGTCTTTATTAGGTCTTGTTTCAAGAGCAAGAAAAATAACTTCTGGTGAAACATTAATTCATGATATTAGAGCTAAAAAAGTTTATTTTGTTATTATTGCTGCTGATGCAAGTGATAATACAAAGAAAAAAATTACTGACAAATGTCACTTTTATAAAGTTGATTATGTAATTGATGGATCGATTGATGATTTATCAATTGCTGTAGGTAAGTATAACAGAGTAGCGGTAGGAATCTTAGATAAAGGTTTTGCTGCAAGTGTAAAAAATAAGATAGGGGGTTGATATTATGGCTAAGAAAAATGTTTCTGCAAAGAAAAAAGGGAATCAACATAAGAAAAAATTAATTTCTAATATTCCTGATAAAAAGAAAAATGAAAAGATTGTTAGCGATGGTATTGTTGAATTTGAAGAAGGGATTACTGTTGGTGAATTAGCTGAAAAAATTGGACAAACACCTGCTAATGTAATTAAAGTATTATTTATGTTAGGAACTATGGTCACTATTAATTCTTCATTAGATGATGAACAAGTAGAGTTAATTTGTATGGAATATGGTTTTGAATGTAAAAAGAAAGTCATTGTAAGTGAAATTAATTTCGAAAATATTGAAATTGTAGATGATGAGGCTGATTTAGAAGGGCGTCCACCTGTTGTTACAATTATGGGACACGTTGACCATGGTAAAACAACATTATTAGATAGAATTCGTAAATCTAGAGTAGTAGATGGAGAATTTGGTGGAATTACTCAACATATTGGTGCTTATCAGGTAGATGTAGATGGGAAAAAGGTTACATTCTTAGATACTCCTGGCCATGAAGCATTTACTGCAATGAGAGCTCGTGGTGCTCAGGTTACTGATATTGTTATTATAGTTGTAGCTGCTGATGATGGTGTTATGCCTCAAACAAGAGAAGCTGTTGACCATGCTTTAGCTGCTAATGTACCAATTGTAGTTGCTGTTAACAAAATTGATAAACCTGGTGCAGATCCAGAACGTATCAAAGGTGAAATGAGTGAATTAGGATTAATGCCTGAAGAATGGGGTGGAGATACAGTATACTGCAATATCTCTGCTAAACAAGGTATTGGTATTGAAGAATTATTAGAAACTTTAACTGTAGTTGCTGAATTAGCAGATTTAAAAGCAAATCCAAATAGATATGCTTTTGGTACTGTTGTTGAAGGTCGTTTAGATAAAGGACGTGGTCCTGTAGCAACTTTATTAGTTCAAAACGGTACATTACGTGCTGGTGATCCAATTGTAGTTGGTACAGCATTTGGACGTGTTAGACAAATGTTAAATGATAATGGACGTGAATTAAAAGAATCAGGTCCTTCTATGCCAGTTGAAATTACAGGTTTAAATGATGTTCCTGTTGCTGGTGATAAATTCATGGCATTTGAATCTGAAAAAATGGCTAGACATGTCGGAGAAGAAAGACAAAAAGCAAGACAAGAAGCTGAACGTGGAAATAACTCAGCAATGAGCTTAGATGACTTATTTAATCAAATTAAACAAGGTCAAGTAGCTGATTTAAATATTATCGTTAAAGCTGACGTAAACGGAACTTCAGAAGCTGTTAAAGGAACATTAGAAAAAATTAATGTTGATGGTGTACGTGTTAATGTTATCCGTTCTTCAGTTGGTGCAATTGCAGAATCTGATATCTTATTAGCAAGTGCTTCTAAAGCAATCATTTATGGATTTAACGTAAGACCAGATGCTAATGTTAGACGTAAAGCTGAAGAAGAAGGAGTAGAAATCAGATTACACAATATCATTTATAAGATGGTAGAAGAAATTGAAACTGCAATGAAAGGTATGTTAGCTCCTGAATTTGCTGAAAAAGTAACAGGACAAGCTGTTATTAGACAAGTTATCAGAGTTGCTAAAGTAGGTAACATTGCAGGTGCTTATGTAACTGATGGATTTATTAGAAGAGATTGTGGTATTCGTTTAATCCGTGATGGAATTGTTGTTTATGAAGGTAAATTAGCTTCATTAAAACGTTTTAAAGATGATGCAAGAGAAGTTGCACGTGGTTATGAATGTGGTATGACAATCGAAAACTTCAACGATATTAAAGAAGGAGATATCATTGAAGGATATATTATGGAAGAAGTTGAAAGAAATTAGGTGAAAATTCATGGCAATGAAAAAAGATAAATTAAATAATATCATTCAAAGAGAATTATCTTCAATAATTCAAACTGAAGTAAAAAATTCAGGTGTAGGTTTTTGTACTATTACTGGTGTTGATGTTACAAGTGATTTGTCTTATGCAAAAGTATATGTTTCATTTTTAAATAAAAACACAAAAAAATCTCTAGAAGCTTTAGAAAAGTCAAAAGGATTTATTCGTTCAACTCTTGCAAGAAGATTGACTGTAAGAAAATGTCCAGAATTAATCTTTGTATTAGATACTTCTTTAGATTATGGTAATAAAATTGAAAGTATTATTGAAGAAATTAATAAAAAATAAAAGGTGCGAATGCATCTTTTATTTTTTTTATGTTATAATAATATAAAGATTTTTTGGAGGTATACTATGGAAAAATTGATTAATGATTTATTTGAAGTTGAATTAAACTGCAAAGGTGCAGAAATAATCAGTATTGTTGATAAAAAAGATAATTTAAATTATATGTGGAAAAGAGATCCAAAATATTGGGCTAGTAGTGCACCTATTTTATTTCCTATTGTAGGAGGATTAAAAAATGGTCAATGCATTATTGAAGGTGAAACTTATTCAATGAAAAATCATGGCTTTTCAAGACATACAGAGTACGATATTGAAGTAGTCAGTAATACAGAAGTAAAATATATTTTACATTCTAATGAAGAAATTTTAAAAGAATATCCATACTTATTTGAATTAACTGTTACTTATATTTTAGAAGATAATAGATTAAAATGTATTTGTCATGTAGAAAATAAAGACAATAGAACTATCTATTTCCAAATTGGTGGACATCCAGCTTTTGCTTGTCCTTTATATGAAAATGAATCAAGTAATGATTATTATATTGAATTCGAAGAAAATGAATATTTAGAACGAAAGATTGTAGATATTGTTAATAAAGGATTATCACATAATAAAGAACCGTTATTCGAAAATGAAAAAAGATTCTTTGTTAGACAAGCTATGTTTGATAGAGATGCTGTTATAGTTGAAAATATGAAATCTAAATCAGTAAGTTTAAAATCTTTAAACCATGATAAATATGTTAAATTCTATATGAATAATTTTAATCATTTAGGTATTTGGGCTAGTGGTCATGTTGGTGGTTTAATTGCTATTGAACCTTGGGTTGGTCATGGAGATTATATTGATTTTGAAGGAAAATTCGAAGAAAAAGTAGGTATTGTTGAATTAAAAGAAAATGAAAGTTTTGAATGTGATTTTGTAATTGAAATTCATAACTAGACAAAATTTTTAAATTTACTATGATACAATAAGCACATGAAAGTTAAAATAATAGAAAAATCTCATGAATTAGATTTAGAAGATGAAGTGAATGATTTTTTAGACAATCATGATAATATTTTGTCTATTGATTATCGTGTTGCGATAACTTCTTTAAAAGATGAATTAGAATATACATTTAGCTGTTTTATTGTTTATGATTCATAATTATAGCCATACTATTTATGGAGGTGTAAATATGGCAAAAGACGTTAAATGTAGTGTACCTAGCTGTAAATATTATTGTGATGGAATGTGTGAAGCTAATTGTATTCATGTAGGAAAATGCAGATGTAATTGTGCTGAAGAAAAAGCTGAAACTGAATGTGGAACTTTCAGTAAAAAAGATTAATTTAACCAAAATAAAAAATCAGTTTAGAAATAAACTGATTTTTTATTTTATTATCAAATATGTTTTAGATATATCATAAAAAGACTTTTTTATTTACGTGAAACAATGTATAATAATTAAGAATATTTATTCGTTTTAGAAAAGGTTGTGTAAAAATGAGATTAGATAAACTGCTAGCACATTGTGGCTTTGGCACAAGAAAAGAAGTAAAAAATATTATTAAAAAAGGTTATGTAAGTGTTAATGGTAAAATCGAAAAAAAAGATAAAACACATATAGATCCTAATAATGATGAAATTTTCGTTGATGGTGAACAAGTTATTTATGAAGAATTTGTTTATTATATGTTAAATAAACCTCAGGGATATGTCAGTGCAACTGAAGATAATGTTTATCCAACTGTTGTTGAATTGATTGATGACTATTATAGAGATGATCTGTTTCCTGTAGGAAGATTAGATGTTGATACTGAAGGATTACTATTAATGAGTAATGATGGTCAATTAGCACATCGTTTACTTTCACCAAAAAATCATTGTCCAAAAGTATACTATGCTAAAATTAAAGGCATTGTTAATGAGAATGATGTTCAAGCATTTAAAGAAGGTATTGTTATTGATGATTATCAATGTATGAGTGCTAAACTTGATATTCTAAGTACAGATGATAATTTTAGTGAAATTGAAGTTGAAATTTATGAAGGTAAATTTCATCAGGTTAAAAAAATGTTTCTTGCCGTTGGAAAAGAAGTTGTTTATTTAAAGAGAATAAGAATGAAAAATTTATGTTTAGATAATTCATTAGAATTAGGTGAATATAGAAGATTAACAGAAGAAGAATTAGATGATTTAATGAATTAAATGGAGGAATTATATGAGATTAAGAAATAATCCTAATGCAAATAAAATTTTAGAAGAACATAGTCACTTTGTTGTGTTAGACACTAAAAATCATAAAGGTAATTGGAAAAAAGTTTTTGATAATGATAATCCAATCTATATCGAAGTAGGAATGGGTAAAGGGGATTTTATTATTGAAAATGCCAAAAGATAGCCAGATATCAATTTTATTGGTATTGAAAAGTTTCCTAGTGTTGTAGTAGGTGCAATAAAAAAAGTAAATGAATTAGAAAGTCAATTGCCTAACTTAAGATTAATGAA
>JAZLDV010000034.1:0-2350 GCA_045614925.1 Coprobacillaceae bacterium
CAAAATATCCCGACTATCCTATTGTAGTTATAGTTGATTCGGAAGTGGTTGCTGATTATGATTATGGTTGGTGGTATGCACCCGAAATTAGATTTGGTATAGGTGAAATACTTGATTGTGAGCAGGATATAGATGAAGAAAAGACCTATATTGACAGAGATGAATTTGAAGAAGATATGTATAACAAATATGAAGATGATGAAGAATATGAGAAACTTGATAATTATGAGTTTGATGAAATGATAGAAAATAAATTAAAAGAGTATGAACCTTATTGGAAAAAAGTTATTCAAATTAGGGCTAGTGTATGAGGTATGATATGGATAATTATGTAGATGCAATTATAAGAATAAAAGTTCCCGAATGGCAAATAGGGGAAGAGGTAGGTGTATATTTTAAAGACACTATGTATATTAAAGGTATATGCGAAAAAGACGAAGATAAAAATAAATATAAAATAAAACGTATGAATGTTACGGGAGATATTTATTAACTTGACAAATGATAATTAATATGATATAATGTAGTTATCAATTTAAAAGCAGGTGATTATCATAAGACTTTGGCATTATAAACTTATTCCATATTTACCCCAAAAACAATTAGTTGCACAATGGCGTGAATGTTGTTGTATTGCTAAAAATATAGCAGATAACGGCACTCCTAATCATATACTTGTAAATGAAGTATTAAATTATCCAACTATTCATTTTATAGAATATACTAATATGATATTAAAAGAAATGAATAAACGTGGATATAAAGTTACTGAAAAATCTTATTTAAACTTTTGTGAAAATACTCAAAAGGCATTACCTTGTTTTTGTGATAAATATAATTGTTCTAAAATAATAGATAATCAAGTTCTTTGGCACGATGATATATATTTACAGATATGTTTATATAATCTTTATGAAAAAGCATTATGCGGTGGTATGTCTAATAATGAATGGCAATTAATAGAAGATGAATTTAAGGAATATATGTAATGTTTAATTCAGATGTTCAAGTCGGGAATAAAGGAGAAAATATAATATATAATTATCTTATTAATCATCCATCTACAGATAGTCTTATTGATGTTTCAAAGGATAAATGGTTTCAGCAATTTGATATAGATTTTATTCAAGTTACCAACGATGGAATTAATAAAATAGAAGTTAAAACAGATAGAATTGCTGACAGAACAGGTAATATGGTTTATGAAATATATTCAGATAAAAGGTTTTACACATTAGGTTGTTTTGAAAAAACCGAAGCAGATTATATATTTTATTATTTAATAAATACTAATATCCTATATATCTTTGATACACAGGAATTAAGAGAATGGGTATTAGAACACCAACACAATTTAAAGTTGGTGGATATGGGTGATTTTGCTTTAGGATATATTATTAAACTTAATGATTTAAAAGATATAAGTATTAAAATAAAATTATAAGAAAGATTAAAATATGAACAATTACGTTTGCTATCACTTACATACAATGGATTCTTTATTAGATTCCTGTACAAGTTATAAAGATTATATTAATTATGCCGTGGAACTTGGTCAAAAGGCTATTGGATTCTCAGAACACGGAAACATATATAATTGGGTATCTAAATGGGCTTATTGTAAGGAAAAAGGTATTAAATATATTCACGGAATTGAAATATATTTAACCGAAACACTTGATGAAAAGATAAGGGATAATTACCATACAATTCTTATAGCAAAAAATAAAGAAGGGTTTAAGGAACTTAATACCCTTTATTTCTTATCTACAAGACCCGACCATATTTATTACAAGCCTAGATTAACGTTTGATGAGTTTTTAGGTATAAGTGACAACATAATTAAAATATCTGCTTGTGTTCAATCTCCGCTTAATAAATGGTATAAGAAGATTGTACAATCTGAACAAACAAGTTCTATAATAGATGAAAACGTAAGGAATAAATATATTTCATTATTACAGAAATATGATTATTATGAAATACAATATCATAATATGCAGGAGCAGATAGAATTTAATCAGTTCCTTTGTAATATGTCACATATATATAATAAACCCCTTATAGTCGCTACAGATACGCACTCACTTAATGATTATAAGGCTGAATGTCGTACCATTTTACAGTATGGAAAAACAGATGGTGTATGGGGTGATGAAGAAAACGAATGTGATTTAACGTATAAGTCTTATGAAGAACTTGTTAACGCATTTGAAATACAGAACTCTTTACCTATGGATATTATAGCACAAGCCATTGAAAATACTAATATAATGGCTGATAGTGTAGAAGAATTAGACTTTGACACTAAAGACAAATATCCTGTTCTTTATGGTGACAAAGATGAAGA
>JAZLDV010000035.1:0-13902 GCA_045614925.1 Coprobacillaceae bacterium
TTTTTAGCTGGTTCTAATTTAGGAATACTAATTACATCTTTAACTGCTTCACAATGTTTACAGTGAATAGATTTGCTACCTTCTTCATCAACACTTGGTTTTTTATCAATTGTATATTCATCTTCCCAAACGTGATCACAGTAAGTAATTAACCAGTTCACTTTTTCTTTATTGAATACTGTTTCTACTGCTTCTAACTGTTCTTTTGTTTCAACTACAAATGGTGTTTCAGCTGAACCAATTCCAGTAAATGCCATTTCATATTTTCCATTAGTAATTTCTTCTAATGCATATGCTTTATATGACATATCATAAGCTGTAGGAGATTCTTCATAGAAGAATGCAATTTTTCCATCTTTTTGAATACTCATAGTTGAATATCCACTATCATATTCTTGAACTAAATATCTATTTTCTTCATTCCATCCACTTGCAATATCTTGTGAAGTATAAGAATCTAAATTTAATTCTTTAAAGTAAATTGATACTTTAGATCTTGAAGGACCTGATGGTAATGATTGTAATGCTACATATTTATATTCATTTGTTTTTGTATCTTTAGCATAAACAACCATGATTTCACCGTTTGTACCTGAACCATTACCCATCGTTGCACTTGCTACAGTTCCCCAATTTCCTTTAGTATATGTATTATCGTTATATTTAAATACATTAAAGTAACGTCCACTGCCTTTACGGCTTGAAATCACTACACTTCCATCTGGAAGTTCTTCAATTTTAGCTTCATCTCCTGCTGGTACACATGAAGTAGAAGCATCACCTAACATATTCCATGTTCTTCCAAAGTCATCAGAATAAACTACCCAGTTTGCTTTACCATTAAAGTCACCTTTATGAGCTAAAATAGCTGTGTAAATTCTATAGTAATCTCCTACTTTTACATAACGAGATTGCATAATTCTTCCTGATGCAAAGAAGAATGCCTGGAATTCATTATTTAATGAATAAATTTTATCTTGGATATCAACAGGTGCATTAAATGTTTGTCCGTTATCATATGATCTTAATTCAGAAGCTTTAATTTGTTTTCCACTTGATACGAAACCATAAGTTCCTGAAGCCGCTAAGATAAGAACTTCATCACTTTCTCTATCTGCAACAATTGCAGCATCACCATATCCAGTTGCATTGTTTACACCATCGTCAACTTTACTATAACCATCAGTAAGATTATTAGAATCAGACCAGCTTAATCCATTATCAGAAGAGATTTTTGTTAATAAGTCAATCTGATGTCCTCTTGGATGACCTGGCCAGTTATTACCTAAGTCATAATTACTGTTATAACGTAAATCTGTAACTGCAATAATGTCACCATTATTTGCAGTTGCAATAGCAGGAATTCTATAGTAGTTATTGTTAACAGGCGTATCAAATAAGATTGTACTTCCTTCTACTCTTGGCCACTGTGGTGCTTCTGCAATACACCACCAGTTATTTTTATTATTAGGATCGTCTGCAAAAACAGCATATGTTCTTGCATCTACACCATTTTCAGGAGCAATTAATTTTCCTGTATCTACTGATTCAATTGTAAAATAATAGATTCCATCTTTAATATCTCTTACAACAAATCTATAAGGATCTCCTGTAGCATCAGCAGATTTATCTGAAACTACAAATAAATGACTTGAATTTGTTGCTGGTTGTTGTGTATTTAAGATTTCAAAACCAGTTCCTTTATTATGAACATAATAATGTCCATTTTTATCAGCTTTTTTAACTGTCCATACAAATTTATCTGCAATAATTGATGATGTTGCATTATCATATTTTAACCATCCTACTGCAGAACCACCACTATCAAATAAAGTACGTGCTCTAGGAGCTAATAAATTATTATTTTGGTCATAAGCATTATAGAATACATATTCTTTGCTTTGATCAATAATTAAAGTATCTCCTACTTTAAATGTTTTTGGAATTAAATTTCCAATTGCTTCTTTTAAAGCATCAATCATATGAGTTAATTCATCGATATCTGCTTCTTTATTTAATAATTGTTTTGCAGCAAGTTCTACCTCTTTATATGCAGCAAAACTTTCTTTTTCAAAATCACTTTCATTTCTTGTTTCATTTAATAAATTTGCTAACTCAGTTTTTGCATTTGCTAAACTTGTTGCATCATCTAAAATTAATCTTGAAACAAAAGTCACTTTTTTACTTGTAGATGCATCTACACCAGTTACACTAACTGTATATGCATCATTGCTTAATCCTTTAAGTTCTACTTTACCATTTACATCAAAACTTTCAGTTTTCATAAATGATTTTCCTAAAGAATTAGTAAGTTTTAAAGTCACAGTTTTTAAATCACCATAACCTGTTAAATCAGACATAGCTAAATAATAATCTGTTCCTTCACCTTTTACATTTACAGTAACATTTGAGTTAGCTTCCCATTTTTGGTTTACACCATAATTGAAATTAGCCATATGAGAAGTAGGCTCATAAATTCCTAATTCATTAATAATTTGTTTAAACATAGCAAGGTTACCACGTCCATTAGGATGAACATTGTCTACTAACCAAGCATCAGGATTTGCATTATCTTTAGTAATATTGTCATTTCTAACATTTAAACTATAATTTTCCCAGTCCTCAGCATGATCTACGACCATAATATTGATACCAGGATATTTATCTTCCATATAATCTACAATTGTATCAATTGCAGCAAAGAAATCTTTATATAAACTATGTGCCTGATCTACGATCATTTCACATGGAACCCTTAATACAATACTTGTGTTAGGGTTATCTTCAAAAATACGTTCTACTAAATCTATATAATAAGATTTAAAGTTTTCAACACCATAAGTATTGCCATTAATATATTCACCTCTTGTAGATGAATCATTTGTTCCTAACATAATCATAACAACATCAGCATCATGTTGACCAATACGGTGTTCAAATTGATCATTTGTAGTTGATACAGTTGCATTTGATACACCTGTATTTAATACAATATCATTTTCTCTACCTAATTCTTCTAAGTATTTAGCGAATAATTGAGGAACGTTATCATAACCTTGAGTTAAAATACCATGAGTAATACTGTCCCCTACAAATAAATATTTAACAGGCTCTTCTCTTTGTAATAAAGTTTTAATCGTATCGTTTCCTTCAAATACTTCATAATCTTTTACAATTCCTAAAGAAGAAGCTGTTGTTTTAATTTCAACAGGTTTATAAGTTTCTTTAACATTACCAACCATTTCATAAACATTTAATGTATATGTTTCATTAGATTTTAATCCTTCAATCACAAATTCATTATTTGTTAAAGTTGCTTTTGCACTTACAACTTGTCTAGAAGAATCAATTAAATCATAATTTAAAGTTTTACCTTTTAAAGTTGATGAATCAACTTTAACTTTAATACTATTTGCAGTTGCACTTACATCTGCAGTTGCTTGTTTAGTTCCATTTTTCTTTGCAACACTATATTCACCATTTTCGTTCATAGCAAAACCAAAATTAGTTGTTGCTCCAATACCTAATTGTGTCTTAATCGCATTAGCAACTTCCTGATGTCCTCTTGCGCTAAGAACTCCTTCAGCACTAATATTATTTAAAGACACTGCAGAAAGATTAATAACTTTTGCTTTATCTTTAGCAACAGCATTAATTGCTTGAATATATTGATTAATATTTGTTTGTTTAGCACTATCATGACTTGGGTATGGTGTTAAAATCATAGGGATCATACCATCTGCACTAATCTTATCAATCAATGAAGTTAAATTTGTTTTAAACGCTTCTAAACCATTAGTTCCTTTATTATAATCAGATGCTCCAATCATAATACCAACTGTTTTAGAACCATAACCTTTAATTCTAGTATTATAATCTGAAAGTAATGATGCAACATCAGCACCTTTTTTAGCAGTATTAAATACATAACGTGAACGTTCAACATACGTTCCAGATGCTCTTAAATTATCTTCAAATAAACCTACATAGTTTCTTGCAGTTTTAAGAGTATCAAAGTCAGCAACAGTTTCATCTCCACCTGTAAATAACCAAGTATTTTTACTTCCAGCTTGTGTCATTACTGTTCCAATTGTTTCATAAACTGGACGAGGTGGCACTTGTGTAATAGCTTGTAATTCTTCTACTTCATATGCTTTATTGACAACTGAAATAAAATCAATTTCACCATTAAATGCATTTGAGTTGACACCTAAACCAGTATGAGCGCTAAATGCTCCTTTTCCTACTTCAAATAAAGTATATGGAATATCACTTTTTTGATTGAATCCTCCAATATGAGAATTACTCCATGCTGCTGGATATAATTCTGCTCCTCCATCAATCACTAAATGAACATTAATTCCATTAGTCATTCCTTTAGATGGTAATAAACTTAATGCAACAGTATGCCATTGACCATCTGCAAGATTAGATGAAAAACCACCTTTTAATGCACCATTTGTATTACTTCTAAATACAATACGTAGTTTTCCATTTTGTAATCCAAATAACATATTTTTTCCATCATCTTTTGATGCATCAGAACCCATACCAAATAAGAATCCTGTTTGCTGTGTTGTTTTAAAACGGAAGATGACAGTCTGATCATCACTAGAAGTTCTTAAATTATTTAATACTTCCATATAATGAGTATCACCATCTGATGAAAGGTCTAAGCCTTTACTTCCATCAAATGTCTGATCTGTTAAAGACAAATCAAAACCTTTTTTTGTAGCCGCATTATATAAAGATGCTGCTGTTTCACGATATGTCTGTAATGCAGTTTTTTCTTCACTTGCAAAAACAGTTAATGGGTTTGGTGCAGCATAAACACATGAAAATGCTAATGCAAGTGAAAGAATAAATTTAAAAATTTTCTTTAACATATAGTTTTCCTCCTTTACAATTATCATTGTATCATTTACGTTATAAACAATAAATAAATATTATTCTTTAAATTTTGATAAACTTATACAAGATTTGTAGTAAAATATAACTTACATATAAAATAGGAGGATTAATTATGTTTAAATGTCCAATCTGTCAAAAAGAATATAATGAAAGTCATTTTGATGTATGCGAATGTGGATTTAGTGATTTTCATGCCTATCATGATAAAGAAGAATTATTATTTCAAATATTCAAATATACAAAAAATGTATATTTGAATAGAATTCATTATCCTAAGTCTAAGCTAGAAGAGATATATGAAGATGAAGGTATTTCTTTTGTTGATTTAAGTCATAAGGCAAGAGGTTTAGAATATGTAGCATCTTATGAAAATAAAGAGACTTGTATTAGTAATGGCTTTTTAGCATTTCAATATCATACAAAAGCATTAATATTAGATTGTGAATATGCTCATAAAGAATTTTTAGATGAATCTAATCTAAGAATATTATTTCTAGGTAAAAACTTTAAGGGATTTATTGGTGAAGTCAAACATATGGATAAAATTGTTTATTTATATGTTGATAAAGATAATCCTTTTTTTGAATCTCAAAATAATAAATTAGTAAAAAAATAGGCTATAACAATTAATTGTTATAGCCTTATTTAGTTTAAATGATATGCATTCTTACAAATCTTTTATATCATCTTTTTTAATCGTCATTAGATCTTCTTTTGTAGGATTAGAAAGAGTTATCACTCTATTTGTCTGATTAACAATACTTTTTTCAAATATATTACGAACTAATCTTCCGTTTGCAAAACTTTCATCTCTAACTTTATATAAATCATATACATAATCCCATAAATAATCTATACATTCATCATCAGCTTTATAATCATTATCTTTACAGATTTTTTCAAAAATCTGTATTAATTCTAATGGCTTATAATCCTCAAACTCAATAAATGTATTAAAACGTGATGCTAATCCTTCATTAGATTCATAAATAAATTCTTCCATTTTATCAGTATATCCAGCAACTATCACAACAAGATTATCTCTATGATCTTCCATTAATTTTAATAAAGTATCAACAGCAATCACACCAAAATCATCTTCTTTTTTTCCTACTGTTAATGAATAAGCTTCATCAACAAATAGTACTCCACCCATTGCTTCTTCAACAACTTTTTTCACTTTGGCTTCAGTATGTCCAATATACTTACCAACCAAGCCACCTCTATCTACTTCTACAATATGTCCAGATGATAAAACGCCTAATTCCTTATAGATTTCTGCAATCAATCTGGCTACAGTTGTTTTTCCTGTCCCAGGATTTCCAGAAAAAACCATATGTAAAGAAATAGGTGGTGTTTTTAATCCATCTGCTTCTCTTAGTTTTTTCATTTTAATCATATTAATACGATTAGTCACTTCCTGTTTTACTTTTGTTAAACCAATCATATTATTTAACTTATCTATTAATTCATCTAAACTTTTATGTGATACATATTTCACTTCTACATGTTCACCTTCAATAGATTCCATATCTCCTAAATATTTCTCTAATAATCTATATTGTTCTTTTCTTACATAAAAATCATCAGAATGTGAGTTTTCTATATATAAGGATGCAAGTGTAATAATCGTAATATAATAACATTCATATAATGATGTTTTTAATCCAAATGCTTCTAAATTCATATCAGCACTTTTAAATATTTTTACAGTATTTAAAACATCTTTAAAACCATTTAAATCAATAATTCCCATTCTTGATTCTTTAATAATCATATCTAAATCAGATTCATTTTTTAATTCATCAATAAGATAGTCTTTGAATATATGAAACTGCTCCTTATTATATTTCATTTTTGTTTGAAGACATAACAATAAAAATACAAGTTCACTCTTCATGACAGATTTTAAATCACCATCATAATATCCTCTTTTTTCTAATTCATCACAAATATAATACAATGTCTTAATATTTTCTTTTAACTTCACATACATATTATTCACCTTCAAACACATTGTCCTTCCAATTTCCTATTCTCACATTTCCATTTACATAACTATATTTACCTTTACCATCTTTTTTGCCATTTTTAAATTCACCTTCATAGCAATCTCCATTACTATAAAAATGCTTTGCATATCCATGAAGTGCTGAATTCAAGAAATTCCCTTTACTAACATCTCCATTCTTAAAATATACAATGCCTTTACCAGTTATACAATTATTAATATTAGAACCTACATAAAAACTATTATCAAAAACTTCTATTCTTTTATGATTAAATTCAAAAAAGACTTGCATATTCGCATATCTTTTTATACAAATAAAAGGATAAATATAAGAATAAGATGTTATTTCTACTAAACCACTATCATCTTTTAACAAACCAAAACCATTTAACGCTCCTTGTGCAAACTCACCTTCATAAAATTGTTTAGTATTCGCCCAATAATATTGACCAATTCCATGACGAACTCCCTCTATCCAATTCCCATAATAAAGATCATTATTCGCAAATTTACAGCATCCAGGACCAGTACATTTATTATTTTTTAGAGTACCTGAAAATACATATCCATCATATTTTTCATAATAATAATAGGATGAAACATTATTATATTTCGTTACACCTTCCCTATCAGTATACTCAAGATTACAATTATTATAATAATATTTATTAAGATCTAATGTAGGATATGGCATTTTGTCTTGTTTTAGTTTTAAATCATTATATAAATCATTTAATAAGTTTTTTACAACTTCTTCAAATACTTGAAAGCAAGATAACATTAATGGATCAATTGTATTAATTATTGGATCAGTTTCTTTTTTTTGAGGAATTTTAATTGTAACTACATTTTCATGTCTATTTTTCATATATTTTTCTTTTTCTAATTGATTGATTTCATCATTATATTCCATAATTCCACCTCTTCTCATATGTCTATTATAATATATTTTTCAAACAATACAAAAAAAGATTTGCCATATGGCAAATCTTTTATGATAAACCTAATAATACTCCAAGTAAAACTGTGATAGAACCACAAACAAATAAGATTCCTTGGAATTTAATTTGGAACTTAGCCCATTGTCCCCAATCTAATCTTGCTGCAGCTAATGCCCCTAATAATACACCAGAAGTAGGAACGATAAAGTTTGTAAAAGCATCCCCTAATTGATATGCAACAATTGCAACTTGTCTTTCTACTCCTACTAAGTCTGCTAAAGGAGCCATAATTGGCATAGTTAATGCAGCTTGTCCTGAACCACTTACTACGAAGAAGTTAAATACTGATTGGAAAATATACATAAACCATGCAGAAACCATAGTAGGTAATCCTTGCATTGCATTAGAGATATTATATAAGATAGTATTTAATACTGTTCCATTTGTTGGATCAGTTCCACCTAATACAATAATAATCCCTTGTGCCATACCAACACACATTGCTGCTCCTAATAAGTCAGAAGCACCATTGTTGAACGCACTTGCAATATCATTTACACTCATATTGTTTAATTTGAAGATAACTCCAATAATACCTGCAACTAATCCCATTACAAAGAATTGTGAAGCAATTTCAGGAATATAATATCCTTGAGTTACAACTCCCCATACAGTCCAGATCATTGTTGCTACAATTGTTAAAACAACTAATTTATGTCCTAAAGTAAATGGTAATTCTTCTTTACCTTTTTCTTCAAATTCTTTTCTAAATTCATTATCAGATTCATAAGCAACTGATAATTTTGGATTCTTTTTAATTTTTCTAGCATATAACATAGTAAATACAGCAGTTAAAGTTGTAAAGAAAATCCATACAGGAATTCTAAACCAAGCCCCACTCATAACTGGTAAATCTGCAATACCTTGAGCAACTGCTAAACCAAATGGGTTTTGCCATGATGTCCCAAATCCAATTTGTGTTGCAACATAAGAACACATTAAACCAACAACAGCATCATATCCCATTGCGATAAACATAGGAACTAAAATTAATACGAAAGGAATTGCTTCTTCTCCCATACCAAATACAGCTCCACCTAAAGAGAATAAGAATGTTAAAATAGGAATTAATAAGATTTCTTTCCCATTTAAAATTCTAATAATTCTTAAAATTCCAGCATCAATAGCACCTGTTTTCATAACGATACCAAAAGCACCACCAACAACTAAAATAAAAGCAATAATACCAACTGCAGTAGACCATTTATCTCCAACAGTCATACCTTCAAATACATAATTTAATACACCTTGTCTCCCAAAATCTTCAGTTCCAAATAATGGAGCCACTTGTGTTACTTTGTTACCATTTTCATCTAATACATATTCAAATGTAGATGCATCGATAACAGTTTTTGTTTTTTCTACCCCATTAATGACATATGTTACTTCTGTTGTTTGATATTTACCAAGTGGTACAAACATAGTTAACACTGCTGCCATAATAACAACCATAAAAATGATAATGTAAGTATGAGGCATTTTGATTGTTTTCTTCATTTTTTTCTCTCCTTCATTCATTCTACTAAAACATAGCAAGAAAGATTATATAATAATAGTATGTACAATTACAAGAAAATAATGAAAAAAAGAACTTCTCATCGAAAGAAGTTCTTATTTTTACTATTATAATCTAGACATTGGTAGCATTGCAGCACCAATTGCACCACAATCTTCTAGTTCATTTTGTAATAATGCGATATGTCCTTGCATACCAACATGGATTTTAGAATTAAATGCTTCTACTAAACGATCAAAGAAATGTTCTTTAGCTTTCATTACTCCTCCACCAATAATAATACAATGTGGATCAACAGTATGAGAAATATTAGCAAACATAGTAGAGATATTATCAATAAATTCATCAACTAAACCTTGAGCAACTTCATTTCCATTTGCTGCTAATTCAAATACATTTCCAGCATGAGCAACTTCATCACCAATTAATTCTTTTCCTTTACGAGTTAAAGCAGTTCCACTTGCTTCCCCTTCAGCAGCACCAGGATTTAAAGCACCAAATTTATAACCATTGTTTTTAACAATAATATTACCAATTTCACCAGCATGACCTCTTCCACCTGATACTAATTTACCATCAACAACAAATGCTCCACCAATACCTGTAGAAATTGTTACATAAAAACAAGTAGGTTTACCTTTTCCTGCACCTAAAATAGCTTCAGCAAGTCCAGCAACATTTGCATCGTTATCAATAAATGTAGGTAAGTTAAATTTTTCTTTTAATTTATCACAGATAGGATATCCTTCAAATCCTTTTCCTAAGTTTGTAGCCATGATCATAACACCTTTAACAGTATCAACAGGTCCAGGAACACCAATTCCAATACCTTCTACATTTTCAATTCCTTGACATGCACTATAATCTAAGCTTTCAATCATTCTGATAATTTTTTCAGTCACATAATCTGGACCATGTTGTTTTTCAGTTGATTCTTTAACTTCACTATATGTCGCACCTTGTTCATCTACTAATAAAGTACGTACATTTGTTCCACCTAAATCAATTCCAATATAATATTTCATATAAAAATCTCCTCTTTAATAATGTAAATTATATGAATAATTATATAATAAAAGAACTATTTTTCATAGTTCTTTTACTTGAATAATTCTTTTTTTATTTTTTTAAGATTTGATGGTAATGGACATACAAATGTCTTATCCAATAGATATTTTAATGATCCTATAGGCTTAGTAAATGTAACACTATAAGCATGTAAAAACTGATGATCTAAATGATATGTTTTCTTAATATATCTATTTAATTCAAAATCACCATATTTGCTATCACCAATTAATGGATGATTGACACTTGATAGATGAACTCTAATCTGATGTGTTCTTCCTGTCACTAATTTAACTTTAACTAAAGATAAATCATTTTTATATTCTAAATGCTTAACAATTGTATGCATCATTAATGCTCCAGGTGTATTTTCTGAAACAATTTTAACTAAAGAACGATCACTTTCTTTTTTCATATATCCAATAAGATCTGCATCACCCATATAACCCTTACATATTGTCAGATATTCTTTATCAATACAATGACGTTTTTTCATCATTTCATTCAAATCCTGTAATGCTCTCATTGTTTTTCCAAAAATCACAATACCACTTGTATTTCTATCTAATCTATGAACTGGTCCTGGTGTAAATCCTAATGTAGAAGAAGGATCATATTCTCCTTTATTATATAAATAAGTTAAAACCTGATTAGATAAAGTATTCATTTCTTCATTAATATCTTCATGAACCAATAAACCTGCAGGTTTAGAAACAATCAGAATATTGTCATCTTCATAAACAACTTCAAATTCAATTTTCAGATTATATATACTGACTGGTTTTGTATATTCTTTAAATTTATCTTCATATAAGAATAATTCAACCACATCACCTTTTTTTACAATATAATTTTCTTTTACTTTAACTCCATTCACTTTAACATCTTTTTTTCTTAACATTTTATAAACTAATTGTGGAGGAGCCTGACACAATAATTTCTTTAAATATTTATCAATTCTTTGATTTTCATAATTTTCATCTATAATTAATTTCTTCATAAAATCACCAAATACATTATACTAAAAATTCTTTTAAAAATATATAAAAAAATTACATGTAAACCTTTACAATATTTTTTAAACGTGTATAATAATGAATCGTTGAGTGTCAATCACTTAACCCCCTATTATCATCCTAACGTGTAAAAAAATAGTAGGGAAAGAAAGTATGTCCCCCACATACTTTCTTTTTGTTTTGTGCTATAATAATAAAGGGAGATGATAATAATGGAAAAAGAATTAAATAGAGAAATAATTATGGATGGAAAAATTATGCTTGTCACTAAAGAAGAAGTTGAATTAGAAAATGGTGCACATGCATATAGAGAAGTTGTCTATCACAATGGTGGAGCTTGTATTTTAGCTATTGAAGATAATTGTATCTTATTAGTAAAACAGTTCAGATATCCAAATAGACTTTATACTTTAGAAATTCCTGCAGGAAAATTAGAAAAAGGTGAAGATCCTAAAGATGCAGTTATTAGAGAATTAGAAGAAGAAACAAACAGACGTGCAAAAGACGTCAGATTTATTTCTAAATTCTTACCTTCACCAGGTTATACAAGTGAATGGCTTCATTTATATGAAGCATTAGACTTCGAGGAAGTGACTGATGCCCTAACAGGTGATGATGATGAATTTATTGATGTAGTAAAAATAGATTTAGAAGATGCCTATAAAGCAATCTTTGATGGTCGTATTGTTGATGCAAAAACTGTTATTGCTATTCAATATGCATATACACAAAAATTATTAAACAAATAAAGTCGGTTATTGATATGTACCCTCTTTACTGGGCAAACCAGTAAGGAGGGTATTTTTATATGCGTTATAGTTTTGAATTTAAATTAGAATGTGTACAGTTCTATAAAACTACAGGGACTTATCCACCATCCCCTGAAGGTGTTAAGTTAAATTCTTTTAAGAGTAGAGTTAGAGAATGGACAAGTTTGTATAATGAACATGGAGCTGAAGTACTAAGGCATTTAAATGAAAATCGTAAATGGACACCAGAAGAAAAACTATTTTTAATAAATCAATATAAAGCCGGTAAAACCATGAATTCTGTTGCAGTTGAAGCAGGCATACGATGTTGTCTTTTATCTGTTTGGATTCGCAAATATGAAGAATTAGGATATAATGGTCTTGTAGAATCTAAGAAAGGTAGACCACGTAGGAATCCGAATATGAGTAAAAAGATAATTAAACAAAGAGAATTGACTGAATCTGAATTGGAAGAATTGATCAGATTAAGAAGTGAAAATGAATCTATCAAAACAGAGATAGAAGTATTAAAAAAATCGATCGCCTTGAGAAAGGAAAAGGAAGCTGCGCGTCTCAAGGCGAAAAAGCAGCGATTATCAAAGAACTAAGAGAACAAGGATATAAACTAAAATATCTATTAAAAGCTATGAGATTATCTAAATCAACATATTACTTTGAAATATCAAAAGATGATAAGGTAGCTATAAGAAATCAAGAATTAACTAAAGAAATAGAATGGTTGTTTAATAAACATAAAGGAAGATATGGTGTTAGACGTGTATATCAAACATTAAAAGCAAAAGGGTTTGATGTTAACCATAAGCGTGTACAAAGAATCATGCATTTGAATGGATGGTTAGGAAAACGCCCTAAAGAAAAATATCATTCTTATAAAGGTAATGTAGGTAAAGTGGCAGATAATATTATTAACAGAGATTTTAAAGCTACTGCACCATTACAAAAATGGACTACAGATGTTTCACAATTTAATTTTTCATGGGGAAAATGTTATATTTCACCAATCTTAGATATGTATTCAAATGAAATAATTTCTTATGATTTATCATTAAGTCCAAATTTTGAGCAGATAACAAATATGCTTGATAAAGCATATGAAAAGTTTCCAGTATTAAATGGATTGATTTTTCACTCTGATCAGGGATGGCAATATCAAAATCCACAATATATAAATTCATTAAAAGAACATGGAATAATTCAATCCATGTCTCGTAAAGGAAATTGTTATGATAACAGTATAATGGAAACTTTCTTTGGAAGATTAAAGAATGAAGTGTATTATGGGTATGAAAATAATTATAAATCATTTGAAGATTTTTCTGATGCAATAAAAGAATATATAAATTATTATAATAACGAGAGAATTCAAGCAAAAACAAAATGGATGCCACCTATTAAATATAGGATAGCATCCATATGTTAAACTTATAAAACTAAATTTTCACGTGTCCAGGATTTTGGGTACACATCAATTACTCTTAACTATTTTTATTTCTTTCATATATAATTTTTAATCCTTTAAAAGTTAAATCAGGATCATATATATCAATTTTATCAGTGTGTTCAGAAATGATTCTTCCTAAACCACCAGTTGCAATAACTTTTAAATCTT
>JAZLDV010000036.1:0-32335 GCA_045614925.1 Coprobacillaceae bacterium
AAAGTCACTGATCCATTTTACACATCAAGAACAACAAGAAATGTTGGTCTAGGTGTACCAATGTTTAAGGATAGTGTAGAGATGAGTGGAGGACGCTTCAATATTCAATCATTAGAAAATGATGGGACATTAATTGAAGGAACATATATCAAAGATCATCTTGATACACCTCCAATGGGAGATATCATTGAAACAATGATTACACTTATTCAATTTGATGAAAAAATTAATTATATATTTGAATATAATGAAGATGACCATGAATTTGTATTAAATACAATTGATATTAAAGACATATTAGAAGATGTACCAATCAATATTCCTGAAGTATTGAATTGGTTAAGAGAATATATAAAGGAGGGGCTTAAAAAATGAAATCTTTAGATGAATTAAGAAAAATTAGAGAAACAGCAAAAAAAGATTTAGTTATGCGTGAAGAAAACAGTAAAAAATATCGTATTGTTGTTGGTATGGCAACATGTGGTATTGCAGCTGGTGCTAGACCAGTACTTACAGCTATCGTAGATCGCGTTGCTAGCAAAAAATATGACGCTGCTGTATTACAAACTGGATGCATCGGTATGTGTAAATTAGAACCTATGGTTGAAATTTATGAAGGTGAAAGAAAAACAACTTATGTATTAGTTGATGCTAAAAAAGCCAAAAAAATCATTGATTATCACTTAGGTAAAGGTGAAATCGTTGAAGAATATACAATTGGACATGTAACAAAATAAGAAGGGGGCTTACTAAATGGCTACAAAAAGAACACAGGTTCTAGTTTGCGCTGGTACTGGATGTACTATTGGTAACTCAGGTGAATTAGTAACTGAATTCCAAAAAGAAATTAGATCTTTTGGATTAGAAAATGAAATCGAAGTATTAAGAACTGGATGTTTAGGTTTATGTGGGGTAGGACCTAACGTTGCTATCTATCCAGACAATATTATTTACAAAACAGTAAAAGTTGAAGATGTACAAGAAATCGTTATGGAACACTTCTATAAAGGACGTCCTGTACAAAGATTAATGTTAAATGAAAAAGATGAAGACACTAATGAAATTCATGACATTAACCACACAAGCTTCTACTCAAAACAAAAACGTATTGCATTACACAATTGTGGTGTTATCGATCCTGAAAACATTATTGAATATATTGGTGTTGATGGATATTTCGCTTTAGGTAAAGTATTAGAAGAAATGACTCCTCAACAAGTTGTTGATGTAATCAAAGATTCAGGATTAAGAGGACGTGGTGGTGGAGGTTTCCCTACTGGTCTAAAATGGCAATTCGCTTTAAATGAAAAAAGTGATGAAAAATATGTAATCTGTAATGCTGACGAAGGAGATCCAGGTGCGTTCATGGACCGTTCAATTCTTGAAGGAAATCCACACAGTGTTATTGAAGCTATGGAAATTGCTGGTTATGCAATTGGAGCTAATCATGGTTATGTTTATATCCGTGCTGAATATCCAATCGCTGTTGAACGTTTAGAAACAGCTATCCAACAAGCTAAAGAAATGGGATTATTAGGTAAAAATATATTAAATACAGGATTTGATTTCGATCTTGAAATCCGTTTAGGTGCTGGGGCATTCGTATGTGGTGAAGAAACTGCATTAATTATGTCTATTGAAGGTGATCGTGGTATGCCAAATCCTAAACCACCATTCCCAGCTCAAAAAGGTGTATGGGGAAAACCTACAATCATTAACAACGTAGAAACTTATGCAAATATTGCACAAATTATTAAAAATGGTGCAGATTGGTTAAAATCAATTGGTACTGAAACTTCTGCAGGAACTAAAGTATTCGCATTAGGTGGAAAAATTGTTAATACAGGATTAGTTGAAGTTCCTATGGGAACAACTTTAAGAGAAGTTATTTATGAAATTGGTGGAGGATGTCCAGATCGTAAAGCATTCAAAGCTGTACAAACTGGTGGTCCATCAGGTGGATGTTTAACAGAAGATCAATTAGATACTCCTATCGGATTCGATGAGTTAGTAAAACTTGGATCTATGATGGGTTCTGGTGGTATGATCGTATTAGATGAAGATAACTGTATGGTTGACGTTGCTCGTTTCTATATGGACTTCATCGTTGATGAATCATGTGGTAAATGTACTCCATGTCGTATCGGAACAAAACGTTTATTAGAGTTATTAGATAAAATCTGTAAAGGTGAAGGAACTCTTGAAACTTTAGATGAACTTGAAAGTTTAAGTTATACAATTAAAGAAACTGCATTATGTGGTTTAGGACAATCTGCTCCTAACCCAGTATTATCAACATTAAGTCAATTTAGAGATGAATATATTGCACACGTTGTTGATAAAAAATGTCCAGCAGGTGTATGTAAAGATTTATTATCTTACGAAATCGAAGCAGATAAATGTCGTAAATGTGGTTTATGTGCTCGTGCATGTCCTGTTAGTGCAATTAGTGGACAAGTTGGTAAAGAAATATTTACAATTGATCCTGAAAAATGTATTAAATGTGGAAGCTGTGTAGACAGATGTCACTTTAAAGCAATTGTAAGAAAGTAGGTGTATATAATGGAAAAAATCGTTCATTTACATATTAATAATATTCCTGTTGAAGCAAAAGAAGGAATGACAATTTTAGAAGCTGCTAAATTAGCTGGTATCCATATCCCAACTTTATGTTATTTAAAAGATGTAACTAAAGAAGGTGCTTGTCGTGTATGTCAAGTAGAAGTAGAAGGTGCTAGAACATTATGTGCAGCATGTGTATATCCAGTTCATGAAGGTATGAAAGTTTATACACATACAAAACGTGTATTAGATGCTAGAAGAAACGTTGTTGAGTTAATTATTTCTAACCACTCAAAAGACTGCTTATCTTGTATCAGAAATACAAACTGTGAATTACAAAGATTATCACAAGAATTAGGTGTTCGTGAAGATGCTTATGCAGGTCAAAAAACTCCTGCTACATTTGATGAAGTTTCTCCAGGTATCGTAAGAAATACAGCTAAATGTATCTTATGTGGACGCTGTGTTGAAGCTTGTAGAAAATTCCAAGGAATTGGTGTTTTAGGATTTATGGAAAGAGGATTTAAAACAAAAGTAGGTCCTGTTTATGATAAGAGCTTTGCTCATGTTAACTGTATCCAATGTGGACAATGTATCAATGTTTGTCCAGTAGGTGCTTTAACTGAAAAAGAAGAAATTCATGATGTAGTGAATGCATTAAATGATCCAAATATCCATGTTGTTGTTCAAACTGCTCCTGCAGTAAGAGCTGCATTAGGTGAAGAATTCAAATTACCTATTGGAACTGGAGTAACTGGAAAAATGGTAACTGCTTTAAAAATCTTAGGATTTGATAAAGTATATGACACAAACTTCGGTGCTGACTTAACTATCATGGAAGAAGGATATGAATTCATTGATCGTGTACAAAATGGTGGAAAATTACCAATGATCACTTCATGTTCTCCAGGATGGATTAACTATGTAGAAAAAGAATATCCAGATTTATTAGATAACTTATCTACTTGTAAATCTCCACATATGATGGTAGGAGCAATCGTTAAATCATATTATGCAAAAATTAAAGATATTGATCCAAAAAATATCTATGTTGTATCAATCATGCCATGTGTTGCTAAAAAAGGTGAAAAAGAACGTCATCAAATGATTAAAGATGGTATTAAAGATGTTGATGCAGTATTAACAACAAGAGAATTAGCTAAATTAATCAAAATGTTCGGATTAGATTTCAAATCATTACCTGATGGTGAATTTGATCAAGACTTATTTGGTGAATATAGTGGTGCTGGTGTTATCTTTGGTGCATCAGGTGGGGTAATGGAAGCTGCATTACGTACATGTGCTGATGTATTAGCTGGTGAAGATTTAGATAACTTCCAATATCATAAAGTAAGAGGTACTGAAGGATTAAAAACTTGTACTTTAAATATTGGTGGAACTATTATTAAAGTTGCTGTTGCACACTCTATGAAAGTGGCTAAACCATTATTAGATGAAATCAGAAATGGTGAATCACCATATCACTTCATCGAAATCATGGGATGTCCAGGTGGATGTGTTAACGGTGGAGGACAACCTTATGTACGTGCATTTAAACGTAATCAAGGAATCGACTTCAAAAAATTACGTGCTGAAGTATTATATGAAGAAGATAGAAATAAAGAAAATAGAAAATCACATAAAAATGAACAAATTCAAAAATTATATGCTGATTTCTTAATTACTCCAAATTCTCCAATCTGTCATGAGTTATTACATACTCATTACAATAAACAAGAAAAATATATTTTCGAAGACGAAGAATAACATAAAATAGCTAGAAGTCAACTTCTAGCTATTTCATTAATAGAAAGGGAAAAACATATGAATTTTAATTACTTTATTCCAACTAAAATTTTATTTGGTAGTGGGAAATTAAACGAATTACATAAAGAAGTATTACCAGGAAAAAAAGCTTTAATTGTTATTTCATCAGGAAAATCAACAAGAGCTTTTGGTTATTTACAAAGATTAGAAGAGCAATTACAAAAAGCAAATGTTGAATCAGTTGTTTTTGATAAAATCTTACCTAATCCAATTTTATCTCATGTACATGAGGGTGCGAAAATGGCTAAAGATGAAGGATGTGACTTCGTTATTGGACTTGGAGGAGGTTCAGCAATGGACTCATCTAAAGCAATTGCTGTTATGGCTACAAATCCAGGTGATTTCTGGGATTATATTAGTGGTGGAAGTGGTAAAGAACAGCCATTAGTTAATGATCCTTTACCAATTGTCTGCATTACAACAACTGCTGGAACTGGAACAGAAGCTGACCCTTGGGCAGTTATTACAAAAGAAGAAACTGATGAAAAAATTGGTTTTGGATGTGATAAAACATTCCCAGTATTATCAGTAGTCGATCCAGAATTAATGGTGAGTGTTCCTCCACATTTAACTGCTTATCAAGGATTTGATGCTTTATTCCACAGTACTGAAGGATATTTAAATAATACATCATATCCTATTAGTGATGCATATAGTATTAAAGCAATTGAATTAGTTGCTGCAAACTTAGAAACTGCAGTAAATGATGGAACAAATATTCAAGCTAGAGAAGGTGTAGCATTAGGAAATACAATTGCAGGAATGGTTGAATCAACTTCTGGATGTATTTCAGAACACTCATTAGCTCATGCAATGAGTGGTATTTATCCACATTTACCTCATGGTGCTGCATTAATTATTATTAGTGAAGCATATTATAGACATGTTGCTGATTCTTCATTATGTGATAAACGTATGATTGATATGGCAAAAGCTATGGGAAAAGAAAATGCTTCATCTCCATATGATTTTGTAGATGCATTAGTAGAATTACAAAAAGCATGTCATGTTTATGGTATGAAATTATCAGATTATGGTATTCAATATGATGATTTAATTGCAATTGTTGATAATGCATTAGATACAATGGCAGGATTATTTAAAGTTGATACTGCTCCAGTTTTAAGAGAAGACTGTATTAAAATCTTACAGCAATCTTATAAATAAAATGAATCCTCTAACTAAGTTAGAGGATTTTTTGTTGAAAAAACACAAATAAATAAAGAAAACTTATGATAAATTCATAATATTTTTAATAATTGTATACATTTTACAAATTAAATAGTATAATTATATATATGATATTACTATTATGGGGAAATATTAAGAAAGGTAGGGAATAATATGAAAAAAGCAAAAAAAGTTTTATATCTGACTTTAACATATGTTTTAGTTGCGGTTCTATGTATTGGTGGAACAATTGCATATTTAACATCACAAGATGAAGATGTAAACGTAATGACTTTAGGAAACGTAGAAATCGAACAATTAGAATATGAACGTATTGTAGATGATAATGGAGATTTTAAATTTATCACTACTAATGATGGAACAGGATATGAATTACAAGAATTTACTCAAGCTAAAAAATTAAATCCTGCATATGGTCAAGAAGCTGAAGATACAAATCTAATCTACTTTGATCAGTTAGGAAATGCTGAAGGTACTGATGCTCCAATTGCTAATTTAAAAGGAGCACAAGACAAATATGTATTTGTAAAAAATACAGGAATTAATGATGCTTATGTGCGTACATTAATCGCTTATGAAGTAGGTGAGGTTCAAGATGCATTTGGACGTTTAATCATTGCTCATACAAGTGAATATTACACTGCAAGAGAAGTTGGTGTTATTAATGTAGAAGGAAATAACTATTACTTAGTTGAATACACTTATAAAGGATCAGATTCTCATCATATGAATGGTATTTTACCATCAGGAGAAATCACTTATAATTCTTTAGCACAAGTTTATATGTCTGGTTCAGCTAAAAATGATGATGTTAAAAACATTGATGGAAATAACAATGGAACTTATGATATCTTAGTTGTTTCTCAAGCAATTCAAGCTGAAAACTTCCCTGATGCAAAAACAGCATTAGAAGAAGGATTCTATGTTGTGACTACAACACAACATCCATGGGTAAATGGAGCAGACATTGATAACTATGTAACAACTGAAAACAAACTTTTAAAAGGTGGAGATATGATTATCGGTAGCAACATCTTATTTAAAAAAGGTGAAGGTACTGTTTTAAATGAAGATGCAGTAATCAATTTAAATGGTTATACATTATCATCTAATCGTGATCATACAGGAAATAATCAGACAATACCTGAAATTACAACTTTAGTTGTAAGTGGAGCAAATGTTGTGATTGAAGGAGACGGTGCTATTGTTAATAATGGTAATCAATCAGCTTATGCTTTAACTGTTAATGATGGTGCACATGTGACTATTAAAGGTGGAGAATATGTTGCTTATCATGACCCAATTTATTTGAAAAATGGAACTTTAGTTGTAGAAGGTGGATTCTTTGAAGCAGAATGTGATACTAATCCATTACCAGATGATGCTCAAGGATGTTTTAATCCTTTCCCAATCAATATTAGCAATAATGATTATGTTGATGGAAATGCTGAATTAATTATCAAAGGTGGAACATTTGTTAATACAGACCCTTCAAATCTTCATGAAATCTGGACACACAATCTAAATTTTGTGGCTGATGGATATAAAGTTGTAAGTGAACCACAAGATAATGGAGATATCTGGTATTCAGTTATCCCAGAATAAGAAAATGAAAAGGAACTTAATAAGTTCCTTTTTTATATTTTAAAAGGCTCATATGAGCCTTTTAAGCGTATTTTTTTATGCTTTTATTATACATATATATCCAGCATATACATTCTATTATGCTTGTTATTATCCAGCTAATAGGGAAACATAAATAAATCATTTCAATTGTTGGATTTGTTGGGAATGCATACCATAACCATAATAAACGTACGCCTACAATTCCTATAAGCATTAATACTGTAGGGGTAGTAGAAATACCCATTCCTCTCATTGAACTTAAGAAAGCATCCATAAGTCCATTTAAGAATAAGAATAATACAACATAGAATAATCGAATTTTACCAACCTCAATAACAAGAGGATCGTCAGAATAGAAACTAAGCAATGTATCTCCAAAAAACCATCCAGTAAAACCAACTAAAAATGATGAACATACAATAAGAACTAAAGAAACAAGCATAATTCTTTTAATTTTATGATATTGTTTTGCTCCCATATTCTGACTTGTAAATGTAATACAGGCATTATTAAATGCCATCATACCAATATAAACAAAATTCTCAATACTTACTGCTGCACTATTACCAGCAATAATAGATGAAGAATCAAATGAATTCAATGTCGATTGAATTACAAGATTACTAAAAGAAAAGAACATTCCTTGTATTCCTACAGGAACACCTATTTTAATAATATCTAAAGCGATATCTTTATGAAACTTTATCTTTTTAAAATCTAGACGAATAATACGTGTCTCATGTATTAATGTATTCACAACAAGTATTGCAGATAAAGCAGTCGATATCAATGTAGCTAAAGCAACACCTGCAACTGACATCTTAAATATAATGACAAATATTAAGTTTAATCCAACATTCACTACACCACTAAACATCAGATAATATAAAGGTCTTTTCGTATCTCCAATAGCACGAAGTATTGCCGCACCAAAATTATAAACCAATAAGAATAAGATACCAGAAAAATAAATAGTAATATAAAGATTACTTAAATCTATAATATCACTAGGAGTAGACATTATCTTTAAAAGTGCCCTTCCTCCTAATATTCCTATAAATGTTAAAATAATCCCACCAACAATTGCTATATAGATTGCACTGTGAACACTTTGTGATACTTTTTCATCATCTTTGCTTCCTATATATCTAGCAATAACAACGTTAGCTCCAGTACTTAAACCATTAAATAAACCTGTTAACAAGAAGATAATGGAGCCCGTAGAGCCTACGGCTGCAAGTGCCTGTTCACCAGCAAAACGTCCTACAACGACTGTATCAGCTGTATTAAATAACATCTGCAGTAAACTTGTTAACATTAATGGAATAGTAAATAGTAATATGTTTTTTAATAAGGGTCCATTGATCATATCAATAGATTGTTCTTTTTTCATATATTTCACTTCCTTTTTGTCCTATATTTCTAAATTATATCATCTTTTTTTTATTAGATAAACTAAGAGTTTGAATAATGAATAAATTTATTATGAAATGTTCAAAATGAAAGTATTAGGAGGATATGGTATGAGATTTATAATGAATGGATTAGGAATAATATGTGTGATTGCTTTTATGTATCTGTTATCTTGGGACAAAAAGAATATAGATTGGAAGATGATTATCAAAGCATTATTTTTTCAATTTATTATTGCTTTTTTGTTAATAAAATTGCCAATAGGGAGTACAATAGTATCATACATATCTGATTTTATTATATCAATTATTCAATGTGGGCAAAGTGGATTAGATTTTGTATTTGGAAGTCTTGCAGATCCTTCTTCACCTACAGGATTTATCTTTATTATTCAGACATTAGGAAATATTATTTATATTTCTGCACTTGTCTCTCTTTTATATCATTTAGGAATATTAGGCAAGATGGTTAAAATTATAGGGAAAACAATAGGGACTATTATAGGAACAAGTGAAGTAGAAAGTTTTGTGGCAGGGGCAAATATGTTTTTAGGACAGACTGAAAGTCCTGTCCTTGTTTCTAAATATCTTCATTCTTTAACTGATAGTGAAATTCTTGTTATTCTTATTTCTGGTATGGGGAGTATGTCAGTGACTATTTTAGGAGGATATCATGCATTAGGTATTCCTATGGAATATCTACTTATTGCAAGTGCTATGGTTCCTATAGGAAGTATATTGATATCGAAGATTCTTCTTCCACAAAATGAACCAGTAATGAAGATTAATGATATAAGTATAAAAGCGGATCATAAGAAAACTATTTTTGATGCTGTTTTTGATGGTGCAAGTGATGGTATGCAGATTATATTGTCTATTGCTTCTTCTTTAATAGGAATTATAGGTATTGTATCCTTAATTAATCTTATACTAGGATTTGTAGGTATTAATCTTCAAAGTATATTTTCTTATGTATTTGCTCCTTTTGGTTTTTTAATGGGATTAGATTATAAATATATATTGATGGAAGGAGAGTTATTAGGAAATAAACTGATTATGAATGAGTTTATTGCATTTGAACAATTAGGAAGCATTATTTCGTCACTGGATTATAGAACGTCTTTAATTCTTTCTATATCACTAAGTGGATTTGCCAATTTATCAAGTATAGGAATATGTTTATCAGGTATTGCTGTGCTATGCCCTGATAAAAAAGATGTTTTATCAAGATTGATTTTTAAGGCGATGATAGGTGGTGTATTTGTAAGTATATTAAGTGCAATGATTGCAGGTATAGTCTGTTTATTCTAAGTTATGATATGAAAAGATATAAAAGAATATTTGTGATTGTGATTGATTCACTAGGTGTAGGGGCAGATAAGAGTGCCCATTTATATGATGATGAAAATGCTGATACATTAGGTCATATTGCTTCACATATGAAGTTACATATTCCTTCTCTTGTTAAATTAGGAATTGCTAATTTAAAGCATTTAGATGGAATTTTGAAAGAAGAGAAACCTTTGGGGTATTATGCTTATTTAAATGAAGCAAGTGTAGGTAAAGATACAATGACTGGACATCATGAAATGATGGGGCTTTATATTGATCAGCCATTTTTAACATTTACTCATACAGGATTTCCTAAAGAATTAATAGATGAATTATCTAGAAGAACAGGAAGAGTTATTATTGGAAATAAAAGTGCAAGTGGAACTGAAATATTAGATGAGTTAGCGACTCAAGAAATTGAAAAAGGACATATGATTGTTTATACTTCAGCTGACTCAGTTTTACAGATCTGTGGACATGAAAAATATATGGGATTAGATAATTTATATAAGTATTGTAAGATTGCTAGAGAATTGACTATGAAAGATGAATGGAAAGTAGGACGTGTTATAGCAAGACCTTATGTAGGAGAAAAAAAGGGAGAATTTAAAAGAACAAGTAATAGACATGATTATGCTTTAAAACCACATCATAGAACTGTATTAAATGAATTAAAGGATCATGGTTATGATGTAATATCTGTTGGTAAAATCAATGATATTTTTGATGGAGAAGGGATAAGTGAAGCCTATAGTTCTAAGAGTTCAATTCATGGTATGGAGCAGACTATAGATATAGCTAAAAAAGATTTTCATGGCTTATGTTTTGTTAATCTTGTGGACTTTGATGCTTTATGGGGGCATAGAAGAGATGTAATAGGATATGGCAAAGAACTAGAACAGTTTGATAAAGCATTAGGACAATTGTTACCTCTTTTAAATGAAGATGATCTTTTAATGATAACTGCTGATCATGGCAATGATCCTACATACAAAGGAACAGATCATACTAGAGAAAAAGTTCCATTATTATTATATAGTCCAGCATTTAAAGGAAATGGATTATTAGAAGAACAAGATAGTTTTGCAGTTGTAGGTGCAACAATATTAGATAATTTTAATTTAGAGAAAAGAGATTATATGTTAGGTACTTCATTATTAGAAAGTATAAAATAGGAGGAATAGACAATGGAAAATAAAGATGTATTAAAGTTTGTAGATCATACTTTGTTAAATCAGGATGCTACATGGGAAGATATTAAAACTATATTAGATGATGCAATGAAATATAATGTTGCTTCAGCATGTATACCTCCATGTTTTGTAAAAGAAGCAAAAACTTATGTCAAAGATCGTTTACCAATTTGCACAGTTATTGGATTTCCTAATGGTTATAATACAACTGAAGTAAAAGTGTTTGAAACAAAAGATGCGATCAAAAATGGTGCAGATGAAATAGATATGGTTGTTAATATTGGAATGATTAAAGAAAAAAGATATGATGATATTAAAGATGAAATTATGCAGATTCATAAAGCATGTGAAGGAAGAATTTTAAAAGTTATTATTGAAACATGTTTATTAAGTGAAATAGAAAAAATTAAAATGTCTGAAATTGTATCATTGGCTAAAGCGGAATATATAAAGACTTCAACAGGTTTTTCTAAGTCAGGAGCTAATTTTAAAGATGTTGAATTACTAAGAGAAAGTGTAGAAAAACATGTTAAAGTTAAAGCTGCAGGAGGTATTTCTTCATTTGATGATGCGAAGAATTATATCAGATTAGGTGCAGAACGTTTAGGAACAAGCAGATTAGTTAAAATTATGAAAAATGAAGAAGTGAAAGGTGAATATTAATCTTATATATATAAAAATGGGGTGATAGTTTGATATATGTAATGAGTGATATACATGGAATGTATGATAAATATATTGCGATGTTAAGAAAGATTAATTTTTCTAGTCGTGATGTGTTATATGTTTTAGGAGATGTGATTGATCGAGGAAATGATTCAATTAAAATCTTAAAAGATATGATGTTAAGAGATAATGTCTATGGTATCATAGGTAATCATGAAGTGATGGCAGTAGAGTGCTTAAGATGGTTATGTAGTGAAATAACTGATGAATTACTTGATGATTTAGATGAGAAAAAAATGAATCTTTTATCAGATTGGATTGCAAATGGTGCAGACAAGACAATTCGTGAATTTAAAAAATTAGATGAAGAAGAGAAATTAGATATTATTGATTATTTAGGGGAATGGAGTGCCTATGAAGAAATAGAAGTCAATAATGAACATTATATTCTTGTGCATTCTGGATTAGGTCATTTTGATAAAGATAAATCATTAGATGAATATGATTTAAATGATTTAGTGTGGGATAGACCAGATTTTGATCACTCCTATTATGATGATAAATATGTTATTGTAGGTCATACTCCAACACTTTCAATAAATGGTTCAGCTAAGATTTATCATAATCATAATTTTATTGATATTGATTGTGGAGCATGCTTTGATAATGGAAAATTAGCATGTCTATGTTTAGATACAAAAGAAGAATTCTATATTTAGTATAACGTGTTTACGTTATACTTTTTTTCATGTATGATTAAAAAAAGGAGGAATGATTATGGGAATTAAGGAATTTTTTGTACAATATCAATTTTTATTTTATTATCTGATTATAATTAATGTGGTTACTTTTTTAATGTTTGGAATTGATAAATATAAGGCTATAAAAAATAAGTGGAGAATAAAAGAAGCGACATTACTAGGATGTTCATTTATTGGTGGGGCAATAGGTGGAATGATGGGTATGTATACATTTAGGCATAAAACACAAAAATTATATTTCTTTTTAGGTATTCCATTTATGCTTTGTTTACATGTTTCTTTGTTTGTTTACATATTTTTTATCTTATAAAATACAGCGAAAGCTGTATTTTTTTTATTTTTCTATAAAAAAATAAATTGTTTTTATTTTAGAACAATTCGTGAAAAAACGCACATATTATCGTATTTTTGTATACCATTTTTATAATATACTTAAAAAAATTAAGTTTTATCCTAAATTAGAACTGATGATTTAGAAATAAAATAAAAAAATTTAAAATTAATATTTGACAAATTTTTTAAAGGTGGTATCATAGTAGTATAAACTTTTTCAAAAAGTTCAAATTGGAGGGATGAAATTATGAAAAGAATGAAAAAAGCGATGCTATCAATGTTAGCATTAGTAATGTTAGTTGGTTGTGGGGGAAACAAACAAACTAACAATTCAAATCAAGTTGTTTTTGCAAAAGAAAACGACATCAGCACTTTAGACTTAAAGAGTGCTTCAACAGGGATGGACTTTGAAATCATCAATGCATGTAATGATGGGTTAGTTGCATTAGATGCAGATTCAAAAGTTGTACCTGCACTTGCTGAATCTTGGGAAGTCGAAGAAGATGTAAAATATACATTCAAATTAAGAGAAGCTTATTGGCAAAATGGGGATCCAGTAACTGCTCAAGACTTCGTATATTCTTGGCAAAGAACAATTGTAGATGGTGAAGACTATAGATATTTCTTCACAGATGATATGGCATGTATCAAAAACGGTAATGAAGTTTATGCAGGTGAAATGAAACCTGAAGAATTAGGTATTAAAGCAATCGATGAAAAAACATTAGAAATTACCTTATCTAAACCTACTCCTTACTTCTTATCATTATTAGCGTTCCCAACTTCTTTCCCATTAAATCAGAAGTTCGTTGAATCTTGTGGTGACGAATATGCATTATCACCAGAAAAATTCTTAGGTAACGGGGCGTTCAAATTAGATAGTTATGTAAAATCTTCTAACTTAGTATTAGTTAAAAATGAAACTTACTGGGATAAAGATGCTGTTAAAGTTGACAGTTTAAAATTCAACATTGTTAAAGAAGCTGCAACTGCTGCATTAGACTTTGACAGTGGTAAATGTGACTTCACTGCTATCAACTCATCATTAGTTGATAAATATAAAGATACTGATAAATATGACTCATTCTTAGGTGGATATTTATGGTTCTTACAATTCAATATTGAAGATGCTGCTGGAGTATTAAAAAATGCTAACTTAAGAAAAGCATTAGCTTTAGCAGTTGATAAAGAAGACTTAACTGCAAACGTATTAAAAGATGGTTCTGTACCAGCTCGTGGATATGTACCACAAGAATTTACTTATGGACCAGACGGTAAAGATTACACAGTAACAGCTGAAAACTTAGTAAAAACAAACATCGAAGCTGCTAAAGCTGCTTGGGCTGAAGCTAAAAAAGAATTAGGTGTTGATACTTTAGAATTAGAATTATTATATGAAACTGCAGATCCTGCAAAACCTGCTGCTGAATATATTCAAGCTGCATTACAAACAAACTTAGAAGGGTTAAAAATCAACATGAAAGGTGTTGAAAAGAAAACTCGTACAACATTACAACAAGAAGGTAACTTCCAAGTTACATTAACTAGATGGGGTCCTGACTATGCTGATCCAACTACTTATTTAACATTATTAACTGATGGACATTACTTCAACTATGGTAAATGGGCTAATGCGAAATATGATGATTTAATCGCAAAAGTTGGTAGTGAAACAGATGTTGAAGCTAGATGGCAATTATGTAAAGATGCTGAAAAAGTATTATTTGAAGATGGTAATTACCCTGTAGCACCAATGTTCCAAACTGGTGGTGCTGTATTAGTTAATCCACAATTAACTGGATTAGAAGACCATGCATTTGGTACACCTTATATTTACAAAAATGTTGCAAAAAATTAATTAGGTATGATTTAGGAATGACACATTCTGGAATACGGAATGTGTTGTTTCTTTAAATAGTGAAAGGGGAAAACACAAAATGGATAAATCAACTGTAAAATATATATTAAAAAGAATGGCGATGGCATTTTTTACCCTTTTGATCATTATCTTAGTTCTTTTTGCAATGTTAAAATTAATGCCTGGTTCTCCATTTAATCCAGAGAAATTATCTCCAGATATTATTGCTCAATTAGAAGCAAAATATGGATTAGATAAACCAGTATTTGAACAATTTTTCAATTATTTAAAAGGGATGATCACAGGTGACTTTGGTATTTCTCTTGTAATATCAAAAAATAGTCCTGTATTTGATTTAGTTGCACCACGTATTGGCGTATCTTTTGGGATTGGGATCGCTGCAGCTTTAATTGGTGCATTCATTGGTATTTTATTAGGTGTTGGAGCAGCATTAAATAAAAATACAATCTGGGATACTATGGCAACAATGATTTCTGTTATTGGGGTCAGTATACCTTCGTTCGTATTTGCATTATTACTGTTAATTGTATTTGGGGTTAAATTCCCAATATTCCCAATACTTTATGATCCATATGATCCGATTTATTCAGCTATTCTACCTACATTAGCACTTTCAGTAAGTGCTATTGCAAACGTAGCAAGATTTACTAGATCTGAAATGATTGAAGTTATGAAATCAGATTATGTATTATTAGCTGAAGCAAAAGGATTAGATAGAAAAACTTTAATTTTAAAACATGCATTAAGAAATACATTAGTGCCTGTTATTACTGTTTTAGCACCTATCATTATTAACTTAATGACAGGTTCAATGGTTATTGAAAAAATTTGTAGTATTCCAGGTCTTGGTTCTTTATTAGTAGAAGGAATTCAAGGGAATGACTATTATGTAGTTATGGCTGTCGCATTCTTATATAGTTTACTATATATTGTAATGATGTTAGTCGTAGATATTTTATATGGAATTATTGATCCAAGAATTAGAGTAGGAAAGGCGGACTAGATTATGGAAAATATTGAATTTTTAGCAGACGATTTCGAGTTCGTCGGGGATAAACAAGATATTAATAAAGATGTCGTATTACCTTCTAAGCCTTTCTTAAAAGATGTATGGGATCGTTTTAAAGCAAATAAAGGAGCTTTATTTGGTGCATGTGTTATTTTAATTATCTGTATTATGGCTGCTATTGGGCCAGGTATGGTTGATTATGCATTTGATGCTGTTGATACAGCTCAGCAAAGTATGTCACCACGTATTCCTTTATTAGAAAATATAGGTATTTTTACTGGAGAAGGTGGAATTAGACAATATGCTGGTGATTTAGCAAATGTTTACCACTTCTTTGGAACTGACCAATTAGGTAGAGATTTATGGGTAAGGGTATGGGAAGGAACTCGTATTTCATTATTCGTAGCAGCAAGTGCTGTTGTTATTGATATCTTTATTGGTATGATTTATGGATTAATTAGTGGTTTCTTTGGTGGAATCGTTGATAATATTATGCAACGTATTCAAGAGATCATTAACTCTATTCCAACATTAGTTGTATTAACTTTATTATTATTAGTTATGAAACCATCTTTATATACAATCATTGTTGCATTAATGATTACAGGATGGATTGGAATGGCTCGTATTACGAGAGCACAAGTTTTAAGAATTAAAGAACAAGAATTCATTCTTGCTTCTAAAACATTAGGTGCAAGTGATTTCTTTATCTTATTTAAATCTATTTTACCAAATATTTTTGGTCAATTAATTACAATGTCAATGTTCTCTATTCCAAATGCGATTTTCTATGAAGCATTCTTAGCATTCGTAGGTTTAGGTATTCCTGCACCTTTAGCAAGTTTAGGAACATTAATCAATGACGGATTTAAAACAATCTTAATTACACCATATATGGTTATTATTCCAGTTATTGTATTAGCAGTATTAATGTTAAGCTTTAACTTAATGGCCGATGGTTTAAGAGATGCATTAGATCCAACTATGAAGGAGATGTAGAATATGGCTGATAGACAAAGAATTTTAAAAATCAGAGATCTTCATATTTCTTTTGCAACTGGATCTGGTAAAGTTAATGCAATCAGAGGTGTAGATTTTGATTTATACAAAGGGGAAACAATTGCTATCGTTGGGGAATCTGGTTCTGGTAAATCAGTAACAACAAAAGCAATTATGGGAATTTTAGCAGGAAATGGTCGTATCGACAAAGGAACTATTGAATATACATGGCAAGATGAAGACACAAAAGAATATCATACAAGAGATATTGTGACTATGGATAAAAACGAACTTCAAAGTGAAATTAGAGGTCGTAAAATTGCAATGGTATTCCAAGATCCTATGACTTCTTTAAATCCAACAATGACAATTGGGAAACAAATTATGGAACCAATGATGTATCATTATGGAAAAACAAAAGAAGAAGCGTATGCAAGAGCTGTAGAATTATTAAAAGAAGTAGGAATTACAGATGCAGAAAAACGTATGAAAAACTATCCACACCAATTATCAGGTGGGATGAGACAAAGAATTGTTATTGCAATTGCATTATCATGTGATCCATATGTATTAATCTGTGACGAACCTACAACAGCATTAGACGTAACAATTCAAGCAAAAATTCTTGAATTAATTAAAGAAATTCAAGTGAAAAAAGATATTTCAGTTATTTACATTACACATGACTTAGGTGTTGTTGCCAAAGTCGCTGATTATGTCAATGTAATGTATGCAGGTAAGATTGTAGAAAAAGGAACTATTGATGAAATTTTCTATGATCCAAGACATCCTTACACTTGGGGGTTATTATCAGCAATGCCTGATTTAGATACTGATGATAGTGAATTATATACTATTCCAGGGACACCTCCAAACTTAGCACATGAAGTGAAAGGTGATGCATTTGCTCCAAGAAATCAATTTGCTTTAAATATTGATTTAAGAGTTGATCCACCTATGTTTAGAGTGCCAGGATCTTCTACTCATCATGTTGCATCATGGTTAATGCATGAAAAAGCACCAAAAGTAGAAATGCCTGAATCACTTCAAAAACGTATTAAAAAGATGAAAGAGGAGGGTTTGAAAAATGAGTAATAAACAGCCAATTCTTTCTGTAAGAAATTTAAAACAACATTTTAGAGTGAATCGTAAATTTACTGTTAAAGCTGTTGATGGTGTATCTTTTGATATTTATCCAGGTGAAACTTATGGTTTAGTAGGTGAATCTGGTTCAGGGAAATCAACAACAGGTAGAAGTATTATTCGTTTATATAAACCAACTTCAGGATCTATTTTATTTAATGGTGAAGAAATTGGTGCAAAAATGAGTAATAAAGCAATTAAAGAATTAAGAACAAATATGCAAATGATCTTCCAAGATCCAATGGCATGTTTGAACCCAAGAAAAAAAGTATTAGATATCATTGCTGAAGGTTTAGATATCCATAATGATTATAAAACAACTGAAGAACGTAATGAAAAAGTTTATCAGATGTTAGAATTAGTTGGATTATCTAGAGAACATGCATCACGTTATCCTCATCAGTTCTCTGGTGGGCAAAGACAAAGAATTGGGATTGCAAGAGCATTAATTATGAATCCTGATTTAGTTATTGCAGATGAAGCAATTTCAGCATTAGACGTATCTATTCAAGCTCAGGTTGTTAACTTAATGAAGAAAATTCAAAAAGAAACAAACGTAGCTTACTTGTTTATCGCCCATGATTTATCAATGGTAAAATATATAAGCGATAGAATTGGTGTGTTGCATCTTGGACATTTAGTGGAGACAGGAACTGCAGAGGAGATATTTAGCAATCCTCTTCATCCCTATACTAAATCCTTACTTTCTGCAATTCCTCATCCAAACCCAAAAGTAGAAAAAACACGTACTTCATTATCTTACAGTTATGAAACAAGTGGATTAGATTATACTAAGGGTGTACAACATAAGATTACTGATACACATTATGTATTAGCAACTGATGAAGAATTTGAACAATTTTTAGCACACCAAAATGATGTTATATAGTGATTTTTCACTATACTCCCCAAGGAAGACCATAGTATATGGTCTTTTCTTGTTTTAGTGTGAAGACATGATATAATAGAAATAAGCGAGGTGTATAATAATGAATAAAAAATATGTTTTATCAATAGATCAAGGAACAACTAGTTCTAGAGCTATATTATTTGATCATGATTCTCATATCATTGCAGTTGCCCAAAAAGAATTTACACAATATTTTCCTCATTCAGGATGGGTAGAACATGATGCAAATGAAATCTGGTTAAGTGTTTTATCTGTTATGTCTGAAGTTATGATAAAATCTGGTGTATCACCAAAAGAAATAGATAGTATTGGAATTACAAATCAAAGAGAAACTGCTGTTGTATGGAATAAAAATACAGGATTACCTGTTTATCATGCAATAGTATGGCAATCTAGACAGACAAGTGAGATTTGTGATGAATTAAAAGCATTAGGATATGAAGATATTGTAAGAGAAAAGACAGGACTTAGAATTGATCCTTATTTTAGTGCGACAAAAATTAAATGGATTTTAGATAATGTAGAAGGTGCTAGACAATTAGCTGAAGATAATCAGTTATTATTTGGAACAATTGATACATGGATTGCATGGAAATTAAGTGGTGGAAGTGTTCATGTGACTGATTATTCAAATGCATCAAGAACCCTTTTATATAATATTTATGATTTAAAATGGGATGAACAATTATTAGAAATGATGAATATTCCTAAATCTTTATTACCAGAAGTTAAAGATTCTTCATGTATTTATGGATATACTGCACCTTATCATTTCTTTAATGAACAAGTCCCAATTGCAGGAATTGCAGGGGATCAGCAATCAGCATTATTTGGACAGGCATGCTTTGAAGAAGGTATGGTTAAAAATACATATGGAACAGGATGCTTTATGCTTATGAATACAGGAGAAGCAAAACGTAGTGATAATGGACTTTTAACAACTATTGCCTGGGGATTAGATGGTAAAGTATCTTATGCATTAGAAGGAAGTGTCTTTGTTGCTGGGAGTGCAGTACAGTGGTTAAGAGATGGTATTCATCTGATTGATACAGCATATGAAACTGAAGAACTTGCAAGTAGTGTTAAAGATACAAATGGTGTTATTCTTGTTCCAGCATTTGTTGGATTAGGTGCTCCTTATTGGAATGATAAATGCAGAGGTGCAATGTTTGGGATTACAAGAGGAACTACAAAAGAACATCTTGTAAGAGCAACATTAGAATCTTTAGCATATCAAAGTAAAGATATTATTGATGCGATGGAAAAAGATAGTGGCATTGCATTAACAAAATTAAAAGTTGATGGTGGAGCTGTAAAGAATAATTTCTTAATGCAATTCCAAAGTGATATTTTAAATGTTGATGTTGAAAGACCTGTTGTTAATGAAACAACTGCTTTAGGTGCAGCATATCTTGCAGGCTTAGCAACTGGATTTTGGAAAGATAAAGAAGATATTATAAAACATTATGCAATTGATAGAACATTTAAGCCAAATATGGAAGAAGAATATAGATTAAAACTATATAAACAATGGCAAAAAGCAGTTCATGCCGCAATTACATTTAGTGAATAGAGGAATGAATATGATAGGAAATGAAATTGAAATATTAAAAATATTACAATCTTTTAGAACTGAATTTTTAAATACAGTATTTGAATATGTGACTATGCTTGGTGAAGAAACATTAATGATTTTAGCACTTGCTATATTGTATTTTGCAGTGAATAAAAAATTTGCACAAAAGGTATTTTATGTTGTTGTGACATCTATGAGTGTAAATGGTATTGTTAAAAGCATAGCAAAAGTACCTAGACCTTTTTCTACAGGTGAAATTACATGTGTAAGAAAGTCAACTGCAACAGGATATTCTTTTCCTAGCGGACATACACAGACATTTTCTACATCTATTATGGCATTAGGTTATGCATTTAAGAAGGTATGGTTTTATATTATTTCTATTCTATTAATTGCTTTAGTTGCATTTTCTAGAATGTATTTAGGAGCACATTATTTAAGTGATGTTGTTGTAGGAGCTACGTTAGGAATATTTTTAGCAATCAGTTTAAGTCAGTTACATGATAAATTTAAAGATAAAAGAAAATTATATCTTATTACAATTGCCTTATTAACTCCTTTTGCAATTTACTTTGTGATTGATGGAGATGTGCAATCTAAAGGATTTTATAAGACATATGGTATGCTGATTGGTTTATTGGTATCTGATTTATTTGAAGGACGATTTGCACCATTACAATACAATGTATCATGGTTTAAAAAAATTATAAGAATTGTTTTAGCAATTGGATTGGCATTTATGATGAAGGAAGCAATTAAAGCATTAGATGTTTTTGATAATATTAGAATCTCATTAATATTAAATGCGATTAGATATTTCTTTGTTGTATTTGTACCTTTTGGATTATTCCCTCTTGTTATAAAGAAAATAAAATTATAAGAAGATTTCTCTTATGAGAAATCTTTTTTTGTCCTTAATGTTTCAAAACAAGCTTATAAAAATAAAGTATAATAATGAAAAAAATGAAGGGATTATATTGAATAAAATGGCGATGATATGAAGAAAAATGTCGATAAACAATTCAATTATAACTATTTTGTGGTATAATAAAGAAAGAGAAATTTGTATAAAAAATAATGTAAAAAAGGGGATAAGTATGGATATTGATGATTTAGTGAAAAGAGTAAGGGATAATGATATTGAAGCTATGTTAAAACTTCATGAAATACTTTGTAACGAAAATGCGACTTATAAAGATATGCAGGATAATTATGTTTTAGTGAAAAGAGCTGCTGAATTAGATCCGCATAATCATGCTGTCTTAAAACGTTTAGGTGATTGTTATTTTTATGGATATGGGGTAGAACAAAGTATAAAAATTGCTATTAAATATTATGAAGATGCTTCTATGCAAGGTTCAGTGGATGCAAGTTATCTTTTAGCAACTTTATATTATCAGGACTCTGTAGTTAAAAAAGATCTAAACAACGCACTATTGTATTTTAAAAAAGCGGCTGAACAAGGAAGTGAAGAGGCTTTAAAATATGTAGAAGAATTAAGTGTTAACAACAATGAAGATACAAAAGAAGATCAAACTTCAGATCATCAAAAAAACGATGATGATGAGGATGATGAAAAAAAATCGTCACATAGTTTTATTAAAATTATGACTTCTATTGTATTAATTGCTGTGTGTTTATATTTTGCTGTTCCAGTTATTCAGACATATATTACTGATTATATGATTAGTAAAAACGTTGTTTTATATAAAGGAACATTAGTAGGGTTTGTTAATAAAGATAATGAATCAAGATTCCTTTTAGCAAATTTAGATGAAGACAATATTCCAGAATTGTTTGTTGCTACATCTAATAGAGAAGGATGTCCTGTATTTGTTTATACAGTAAAGGATAAAAAAGTAGTTGAATTAATTTCTACTGGTAAATATGGAAAAATTGATGTTGCACACAACAACAATATGTTAAGATCTAAAACTTATAGTTCTGATAAAGACAATGTCAATGAGAGTACACAGGTAGGTTCAACAATTTTTATTTCATACAATAATGATTCTATTCATTCATATGATTTTAAATATGATAATGAAAATAAAGAATATTATGTAAATGATAAACGTAATTCTCAAGATAATTTCTTTAATGAGTTATCAAGATATGATAACTATGACTTTTCTGAGATTTCTTATTCAGATATGAAAAACATTAATTCATCTGTCTTAGAAAATCTAAAAAAAGATTATAAGAATTATTTATTTTTAGAGGATGAAGAAAAAGTAAATAAAACTGGATGGGATGAAAAAGTTTATAAACATTATTTCTACTATATTGAAGGTAATGCTTTGAAAGGATTGCATTTAATAGAGAATGATAGATATTATTTCAATGAATTGGGAATTATGGAGACTGGTTTTCAAAAAGCAGATAATAACACTTATTATTTTGATGAAAGTGGAAAATCTGTAACAGGTATGCAGACAATTGATGAAAAGACTTATTTCTTTAGTGAAGAAGGAAAAATGTTTATTGATGCCTGGAATGAAAAATATTATTTTGATGAAAATGGAGAAATGGCAATCGGTGTCAAATCAATTAAAGATAAAACATATTACTTCGATGAAAATGGAGTGATGCAGAGTGATTTTATGGAAACTATCGATGATAAAACATATTATTTTTCAAGTGAAGGTCCTGCATTAACTGGAAGAAATGAAATCGAAGGAGAATGGTATTATTTTGATAGTGAAGGTGTCATGCAAACAGGAATGATAAGTGATCAGGGTGTGACTTATTACTACTTAGAAGACATTGGAACAATGATGAAGAACTATTGGTTTGATAAGAATCAAAATGAAACATATTATTTTGATGAAGAAGGTGTCATGGTAACTAATGGTTTTCATGAAATAAAAGGGAATAATTATTATTTTGAAGGAACTGGAGCTATCTTAAAGAACGAAAAACGCACGATTGACAACAAAACTTATATTTTTGATGGTCGTGGAGTTATGCAGACTGGATGGACAACATTTAAAGGCGATAAGTATTATTTAGATTCAGAAGGTGTTGTATTAACAGGAATTCGAAATATTGGAGGAAGAGTTTATAACTTGGGAAACGATGGCGTATTAAAAAAATAAAAGTTATATAAAATATTTGTTAAAGAGAGTGGTTTACCACTCTTTTTTTTACAAAAGTATATAAAGTTTGATTTTAGAAAATGTAAGCGCTATAATTATAGTGGATTTTAAATATAAAGAGGAGGGAAAGTATGAAGAAAGGACGATTTTTATCAATTGTTTTGAGTTTATGTATGATCATATCAATGATAAACATTCAGCCAATACATGCTGCTAGTAAAAGTGAACTTCAGGCACTTTTAAATGAATATGCAACGCATGATTATGATGGGGCATTATCTGATTATATTGCTGCGATTGAAAATGGGCAAAGTGTTTATGATAATACAAATGCATCGCAAGATGATATCGATCAGGCTGTTAAAGCGATTGAAATGTCAAAATTAGGTTTATATTTAAAAGGTTTAGTTACAGTGAAAAGCAATGTAACAAGTATACATGAGAATAATATTACAACTCATGTATGTGACGAAAGTAAAGACACAGCGTTTTGGAAAGCTGGAGGACAAACAAGTGGAGATTACATTTTACTTAGTTTCCGTGATCCTATTTACTTAACAAAGTTAAGTTTTTATGTCGCTGGTGGAGATTATTTACGTTATGGTGATATTCAAGTGAGTAGTGATGGAACATCATTTGAAAAGATTGCATCAATGCAGCAATCATCAGATTTCACTATTACTTTAGATAATCCACAAAATGTAAAAGCAATTAAAATTTTATGTACTGGTGATCATAGTGGAAACTGGTGGAAGTTAAATGAAATCACTATAAATAGTGGATTAGCTGATAAAACAGCATTAAACTTTGAATTAACTAAAAAAGTTTATGAAGATAATTATACAAGTGCATCTTATGCAGTTTATTTGAATGCAAAAGAAAATGCACAAAATATCTATAATAATCCATTAGCATCATCATCTGAAGTCAGTGGTGCGATTACAAATTTACGTAATGCTATTTTTAATTTAGAAAAAGTAGATGGAAGTGACGTTGTTTTTGAAGGAAAAGGAACTAAAGATGATCCTTATTTAATTCAAAAACCAGCTGATTTAATGAAATTATCAGAATTATCAAATACAAAAGAAGCTTATGCATCTTTATATTATAAATTAACTTCTGATTTAGATATGAGTGGTCTTATATTAACACCTATAGGAATAAATTATAATTTTAAAGGTGAAATTGATGGAAATCATCATGTAATTACAAATTTAACAATTCAAAATACTGATGGTAGAGAAAATACTGGGTTAGTTAGTTTCTTATATGGTGGAACAATTAAAAATTTAGGTATTGAAAGTGGAACAATTACAGGGGCAAATAAAACTGGTGCTCTTGTAGGGCGTACTATGTATGCGACAATTTTAAATTGTTATTCTAAAGCAAATGTAACAGGTGGAAATGACACAGGTGGATTAGTTGGTATGTACAACAATTCAACTATGGAAAACTGTTTTGCTTGGGGAACAATTACAGGTGTGAAGAGTGTTGCAGGTTTAGTAGGTGGTGCAAATGCAAGTATTGATTCATCTTATCCTGCATATATCAAAAACTGCTATGTTAATGTGACAATTAATGGTGCTGAAAATGCTGCATTAATTAGTGGATGGGATGAAGCTCCTTATGGATTCCCAGTAAATTGGGAAAATCTTTATTATTTACAAGGTAAAGTAAGTGTGGCTAATAATCCAAATCGTGAAGGAACTATTGGAATTTCTAATGATGCCTTTACAAATGGTGAGTTATTAGCAAAATTAAATAGTTCTTTAAAAGAAGGATATTCAAGATGGATTGAAGGAGATGAAGGATATCCAGAATTTAGAGTGTCGGTAGGTGAAAATGGTTTAGCTGGAAAAGGAACAGCAGATCAGCCTTATCGTATTAGAAGTGTATCTGATTTAGTTCAAATGCAAAAAATTATAAGTCAAAATGCAGAATATGCAGATGATTATTTTGAATTACATGAAGATTTAGATATGAGTGGTATTGTTTTTACACCTATTTCTACATTTAAAGGTGTATTTGATGGTAAAATGCATAAAATTAGCAATTTAACTATTAATGATACATCAGGTCATCCAGCAGGATTATTTAGCAGTGTGGATGGTGGAACAATTAAAAACTTAGGTATTGAAAGTGGAACAATTACAGGTACAAATCGTGTTGGTGCATTAATTGGACGTACTGATTCAGCTGTAGTATTAAACTGTTATTCTAAAGCAACAGTTACAGGTTCAAATGATGTTGGTGGAATTGTTGGTATGTTCAATAATTCAACAATGGAAAACTGTTATGCACGTGCAACTGTAAGTGGAAATGAATCTATTGGTGGATTATCAGGAAGTGCTAATAGAAGTGTTAATCCATCGATTAATGCAGTATTTAAAAACTGTTATAGTGCTTCATCAGTTAGTGCAAATAGATATGGTGGAGATGTTATTGGATATGATGAAAGTACTGCAGGTAGTGCTTATAAAATAACTATGGAAAACTTATATTGTTCTTCTTTAAAAACTGCAATTGGAAATAATACACGTAATGAAATTAAAATGTTAAGTTCTAATGAAATGACTGATGGTACATTAGTTTCATTATTGAATACTATGGACAAAGAAGGATATGCAGAGTGGTTAGAAGATAATAGTGGATATCCTGGTTTTGAAGGTAAAGTTGTTGTGAAAACAACATTACTAGGAGAAGGAACAGAAGAGTCTCCATATTTAATTGCTAAAGCAGATGATTTAATTGAAATGGCAAGAGTTGTGGATTTATCTTTTGACTTTGCAAAAGCACATTATAAAATGACTGCTAATATTGATTTATATAATGTGGATTTTGATGGTATTGCATTAACTACATCATTTAAAGGTGTTTTTGATGGAAATGGTCATGTTGTTAAAAATATCAATATTTATGAAAAAGGTAGTGATATGACAGGATTCTTCCATTCTACTGAAGATGCTGTAATTAAAAACTTTGGTATTGAAAGTGGTTTAATTAGAGGTAAAAAATATGTTGGTTCATTGGTTGGTAAATCAATGACGACAACTTTAATAAATTGTTATAATGATGCAACAGTAAGAGGAATTGATGATACTGGTGGATTAGTAGGTATGTTCAATAACTCTAAAATGTTAAATTGTTATAATAGTGGAGAAGTAATTGGAACAAAAACAATTGGTGGTTTAGCTGGTTCTATTAACCGCAGTTTAAATCCATCTGTAGAAGTTAAGATTGATAATTCCTATAATATTGGACATGTACATTGGGGTACTTATTCTGGAAAAGTAGGTGGACATGTTGAATCAGGAAATAATATCGCAACTTATACAAATGTATATTACAATAAACAGGATGTTCCAAATATGTCTACTGGAAACTATGTTGATATTCCAGTGACTGCTTGTAAAAAAGCAGAAATGATGAGTTCTTCATTTGTAGATACTTTAAATAACGGTCGTTTAGATGGTTATGAAGAATGGGTATTAGGTGAAGATGGAATTGCTAGATTAAAACTATTTGAGGAAGCAAAAGAAGTAGATTTATTTATGCTTTCTATTAAAGATCAGCCAGAAATTAAAAATGGTCAAATTGTTTTACCTGTATCTGAGTCTGGTCGTTATAAAGCTGTATTAGCAGGGTCTAATAATCAGCAAGTTGTAGATTTAGATGGTCATGTTTATGTACCGGTATCAAAACAGACAGTTTATTTAATTTATGACATTATTGATACAATGCAAAATAATGAAGTTGTTGCAAGATTAGATCGTAATGTTATTTTAGATGTTGAAGGATTCTATGTTGATAGTGGTATTAATGAAGTTCCTAATGTTGTTCCTGGGCTTAGAGAATGGCATGGATTAGAAGGAATTTTAAGTATTAGTGAAGACACTAGAATTGTTGCTGTTAATGAAAATGAAAAACAAACAGCAGTTAAAATTAAAGAATATATTGAAAGAGTTACAGGTTTCAATATTGAAATTGTAGAAGATACTGCTAAAGCAGGAGATATTGTTGTTTCTTATACAAGTGATAAATATGATGAATTAGGTGATGAAGGATACTATGTTACAATTTCTGATAAAGTTGTCATTGAATCTGCATCATCAGTAGGTATGTTATATGGTGGTATAACAATTGCTCAAATTTTATATCAAGATGAAACACATACAAATATTCCAAAAGGAATTATTCGTGATTATCCAGAATACCCAGTTCGTGGAGGAATGATGGATGTTGCGAGAAAATATTTTGAACTAGATTATATTGAAGAAATTGGAAAATATATGGCATGGTTCAAAATGAATACATTCCACTTACATATTAATGAAGATAGTGGATTAGGTGGAGAATATTCTTCTTCATTTGTAGTAGAAAGTAAAAAATATCCTCAATTAAATACTTATAATAGAGGATATATCTGGTCTCAAGAAGACTATAAACAAATGCAAAAGAATTTAAATGAATACGGAGTAAACGTAGTCAGCGAAATTGATACTCCGGGCCATGCAACAATCTTTGATTTAATTGCTCCTGAAATCGTAAATGGATCTAACTTTGATTTAGCAGGTCATTACGATGAATGTTTAGCATTAATCAGTGATGTGTTTGATGAATTTTTAGATGGAGATGATCCAGTATTCCAAAGTGCAACAGTGCATATTGGAACAGATGAATCAGCTAACTCTTCTGAAAATATGCGTAAATATATTCATGATTTAGCACAATATTGTTTATCTAAAGACAATGTAGAAGATGTTATGTTCTGGGGTAACTTATCTGTTTATCCAGGAGAAACACAAATCAATTCTGATCATGTTATTAATCAGGTATGGGATAGTGCAGATCAAAGAGTTGAAGAAGCATTATTAGATGGATTTGATATTATTAACTCAACATCAAATAGTATGTATATTATTCCAGGAAATGGAAATGGATTACATAATGGTTATGTAGATATGGAAACTTTCTATAATACATGGGAAGGAACTATTGATTTTGATACAAATAGAGCTGCAAATCCAACATGGATTGCAAGTAGAAACTATTATGCAGATTATGAATTATTATTAGGAAATCCTCAAATTTTAGGAACTGTATTCTGTAACTGGAATGACAGATCTTGGGGAAATGACTATGATGTTTTAGATTTAGTATTATCATATATTGGTGTTATTTCAGAAAAATGCTGGTATGGAGATAAAGATCGTTTTGAAACAGGAAAAGAATTTGTTAGTGCATTTGAAAGTGTAGGAGATTATGCTCCTAATGCAAATCCTAGAAGAATTGTAGATACAGATTCTACAATCATTGCACAATATGATTTTGAAGAAATGACTCAAAATGGTACAAGTGATATTGTGAATAGTTATGATGCAAAATTATCAAATGTGACACAAAAAGCAATTGGTGAAGATTATCTATATGGTAAAGCAGCACTACTAAATAAAGAGAGTCTTATTTCATTACCATTTGATGGAGTAGGATATCCTTATACAGTTAATTTTGATATCTATTTAGATGGACAACAAGATGATAATGCTATTTTATTTAAAGATGGCAATACAACATTCTATTTGAATTATAAAGATAAAGGAATAGGATATCAGATTGGTAAATATGGATATACATTTAATGTAGAAATACCAGAAAATCAATGGGTTAATGTAACTTTAACAAGTACATATATTCATGGATCAACTGCAACAACTATATTAAAGATGGGTAATGATATCTATTCACCACAATTAATTGTTCATCCTTCAAGTGTTTCTTCTCATTCAGCTACTTCATATTTAGGTACAAGTACTATGTTTAGTGGAATTGAAGGATATCTTGATAATTTAGTGATTGGAAATAGATATAACCAATCATTATCAGGAGCTATTCAATTTGAATTTGAAGGTGAAGGAACAAAAGAATCACCATATTTAATTCGTTCAGCATTAGAATTATCTATGTTTGCAAAAATAATTAATGTGGGTGATAAATTAGATTCATACTTTAAATTAACTCAAGATATTGATATGAGTGGTATTGCTTATAACAGTGCTGTTGAATTTAGAGGAACATTAGATGGTGATGGACATAAGATTACAAACTTAACAATTAATGAACCATCAAGTACAAATGTAGGATTAATTGGATTCTTAAATGGTGGAACAATTAAAAATTTAGGAATTGAAAATTCTACTATTAATGGACAAATAAGAGTTGGTGCATTAGCAGGAAGAACTATGCATGCAACAATTATGAACTGTTATTCAAAAGCAACAGTTAGTGGAAACAATGATGTTGGTGGAATTGTTGGTATGTTTAATAGTTCTAAGATGTTTAACTGTTATTCTATGGCTACAGTAAGTGCAAGTGTTGAATCTGCAGGAGGTATTGCAGGAAGCTTAAACTCTTCATTAGATTTAAATAATCCTGTAGAAGTTGACAATGTTTACAGTTATGCAAGTGTAAGTGGACCTAAGTATATTGGTGCAATTACTGGATGGGATGAAGGTTCAAGTGAAGCACATCCAGTTCATATGACTCATGTATATTATTGCAGTAATTTAAATCCATCAGGAAACTTTGCAAATAGACAAGTCACAAAATTAACATTAGCACAATTAACAGATAAGACATTATTAAATGAATTAAATAATCATTTATCTGATGGTTATGAACCATGGGTAATTGGAGAAGGTAATTATCCTACATTTAGACATGGATTATATGATATTAGTGAATTACAAGCATTAATCGAACAATCTGAATCTATTGATACTTCTTTATATAAAGAAGAGTTAGTAGATGCATTAAATGAAGCAATTCAAAATGCAAAAGATGCATTATTACCTTTATCTAAAGAACATTTAGATACAGCAACTCAAACATTAAAAGATGCAATTCAAGCATTAGAATATAAAGATGCAGATTATACTGATGTAGACAATGCAATTAATTCAAAACCTGCTGATTTAACATTATATATTGAAGAAACAGTAGAAGTATTATTAAATGCAATTAATTCAGTTGTTAGAGGATTAAATATTACTGAACAAGCTCGAGTTGATGAATTTGCACAAAATATCTTAAATGCAATTGAAGCATTAATCTATAAACGTGCAGATTACAGTGCTGTAGAAGAAGCAAAAGATAAAGTAGAACAATTAAATAAAGATAACTATGTAGACTTTAGTGCAGTAGAAGCAGCTGTAAATGCTGTTGTTAATGGTTTAGATATTACTAAACAAGCAGAAGTCAATGCATTTGCTAAAGCAATTGAAGATGCAATTAATGCATTACAATTAAAAGGTGCAGACTATACTCAAGTTAATGCATTAAAAGCACAAGTAGCATTATTAGATAAAAATAATTATGTAGACTTTAGTGCAGTAGAAGCAGCTGTAAATGCAGTTGTTGAAGGTTTAGATATTACTAAACAAGCAGAAGTTGATGCATATGCTAAAGCAATTGAAGATGCAATTACAGAATTAGTATTAAAAGATGCTGATTACACTGCATTAAATGAAGCAATCGCAGCAGCTGAAGCATTAGAAGCAGACAAATATATTGACTTTACTCAAGTAACTGAAGCAGTAGAAGCAGGTAAAGCATTATTAACTGCAACTATTGATAAACAACAATTAGTTGATGATGCAGCTAAAGCAATCAATGATGCAGTAGCAGCATTACAATTAAAACCAACAAAAGTAGAAATTCCAACAAGCGAAATGACTGCAGCAACTGGAAATGCTCACCAAGGTGATCCAAATGAAGGTCCAGCATCATTTGCAATCGATGGAAATCAAAATACTATGTGGCATACAGACTGGTATCCAGCAGACAATGCAGGAAGAGATGATCACTGGTTACAAATCACATTTGATGAATTAAAAGAAATCTGTGAAATGAAAGTCTTACAAAGACAAGGTGAATGGCCAAACGGTCAGGTATTAAAATTTGACTTATATGGAAGAATCTCTGAAGATGCTGAATGGGAATTAATCGTAGATGATGGAACATTAACAACATCTAACGCTTGGCAAACTGTAGAATTTGATGCAGTTGAAGTTAAAGAAGTAAAATTACAAGTATTAGATGCAACTGGAGACCAACCAAATAAACAATTCTCAGCAATCGCTGAAATCAGATTCGTAGAAACTGGAAAAGATGTAGAACCATTAGCTGACTACAGTGCAGTTAATGCAGCAATCGAAGCAGCAAACGGATTAAATAAAGAACATTACACTAACTTCTCGGCTGTAGAAGCAGCAATCGAAGCAGTAGTAAAAGGATTAAGAGAAAGCTCTCAAGCAGAAGTTGATGCAATGGCAGCTACAATCAATGCAGCAATCGCAGCATTAGAAGTTAAAGCAGCAGATTACACTGGATTACAGGCAGCAATCGAAGCAGCAGAAGCATTAGATGCATCTGATTACAAAGACTTCAGTGCAGTAGAAGCAGCAGTTGCAGCTGGTAAAGATGTAGCTGATGACTTAGATGCTACACAACAATCAGTAATCGAAGAAGCAATCGCAGCAATCAATGCAGCAGTTGCAGGATTACAATTAAAAGATGCAGACTATGCAGCAGTAGAAGAAGCATTAGGAAACGTACCTGCTGACTTATCAATCTATACTGATGCAACAGTAGAAGCATTAGAAGAAGCATTAGAAGCAGTAGTAGAAGGATTAGACTTCACTAAACAAGCAGAAGTAGATGCAATGGCTAAAGCTATTGAAGAAGCAATCGAAGCATTAGAAGTAAAAGGTGCAGATTACAGTGCAGTAGAAGAAGCAATTGAAGAAGCAGAAGCATTAGT
>JAZLDV010000037.1:0-7269 GCA_045614925.1 Coprobacillaceae bacterium
CCTTGATTTAAATCACATTCATTAAAACAGCATGATCTCATCTCACTATCGCCTATACTTATAAAACGACATAAACATTCATTTATGCTACAATAATCAAATAAACACTCACTAAACAAAGTTCCCATCATTTTACAATTAACAAACTTACAGTTTTTAAATACACATTCTCTAAATTCAATATTAGATATATCACAATAATCAAATTGACAATTTATAAAATAACATTTATCAAAAATATAGTCACTTAAACCAATATGATTAAACTGACAATATCTGAATTCATAATGTCTTCTATGACTTTCTAAATATTCGTCATCTGAAAAATTCAAATATTCATAATAGTCTATAGTATCACTAATATATCCTGATTCTAATTCTTTCTTCATAACATCACCACAATCATCATAACATAAATTCATTCTCAAATAATCATAAATATGATAAAATAACTCAGAGGTGATAATATGGGACAAAAAAAGATTGCATTAATTAATGATATGAGTGGCTTTGGAAGATGTTCTTTAACAGTTCTTATTCCTCTTATATCAGCTCTAAAAATCCAAACTGTTCCTATACCTACAGCTATCCTATCATGTCATATGCAGTTCCCTCATCATTTTATAGATGATTATACATCAAAGATGAATGATTACATTCAATCTTATAAAGATAATCACTTAGAGTTTGATGCTATTGCGAGTGGATATTTAGGAAGTTATGAACAGGCAGATATAGTGATAGATTTTATTCATCATTTTAAAAAAGAAAATACAATTGTTTTTGTCGATCCTGTTATGGGTGATCATGGACATCTTTATTCAACAATGAATCAGCATATGATTTTAAAAATGAAAGAACTTATTACTTATGCGCATATTATTACACCGAATTTAACGGAATTATGTGCATTAACAGACACGTTATATAATGAATCATTGTCATTTGATTGTATTAGAGAAATGTGCAGTAAGTTGTGTGCTAAAGGTATTAGACATATTGTTGTCACTGGAATTAAAGAAAATGATGATATTATTAACTATATATATAATAATGATGCTAGTGAAAATATGATTAAGGTAAAAAGAATAGGTCAAGATCGCTGCGGAAGTGGAGATGTCATGAGTGGTGTGATTGCTGGGACATATTTAAATACAGGTGACTTATATCATAGTGTAAAAAAAGCAAGTGAATTTACATCTTTATGTATTCAAAGATGTGAGGAATTAAATATTCCTCATCATTATGGATTATGTATAGAAGAATATTTAACGACATTATAGAAAGGAAGAGAATATATGATATATATGACTAGGGAAGAAAGACTTCTTCCATTAGAAAAATTGACAAACACGAGAGACTTAGGTGGATATGAAACACAAGGTGGAATGTTTACGAAAGCACATAAATATATTAGAGGATCTTCACCAACTAATGCGAGTGAAGAAGATATTTTAAAATTAAAAGAATATGGAATCAATGTGGTATTAGATTTAAGAAGTCCTTTTGAAAAATCTCAAGGAGTTAATCCATTTAAATCAGATGAAGATGTAGAATATTATGAAGTGAATCTTTTTGATACTTTACAGTCTGAAGGTGAAGATGCTTCAAATAAAGATTATAAAGATTTAGGTGGTATTTATGTATATATGCTTGAATCTAAAAAACAGGAGTTTAAAAAGATTTTTGAAATCTTTATTGAACATATGTATGATAGTGTATTATTTCATTGTACATCAGGAAAAGATAGAACAGGTGTTGTCAGTGTACTATTGATGGATCTTGCAGGATGTCATGAATATGATATTGTTAAAGATTATAGTGAAACATATGAAAATAATAAAGAATTGAATGATTATCTTTTAACATTGATTGAAGACGAAGAAGCAAAAGATTTTATTAAATCATCTCCTCGCTATGTTATGGAATTATTAGATTATTTAAGAGAAAATTATGGTAGTGCAAAAGAATATTTAATTCGTTTAGGTATTCATGAAGATGATATTGAAATGTTAATTGAAAATTTTACAATTTAATAAAGTAAAAACGCCAACTTTTTATGAATACATAAATAGGAGGTGTTTTTTTTATGGATAAATTAACATTAAAACAAAAAGATAAATTTGTAACAAAAGTATATAAAAAATATCAGATGGCACAATTAGATATTATTTATTTAAATCAGCATTACAATTACTATCCACAAAATGATATATTTAGAGTCAAAGAATCTTCATCATACAGCAGTAAAGATCATGCATTTATTAATATGTTAGATAAGAAAAGAAAATTAGAAGAATATGTAATGCTTATTGATAGAATTTATGCGAATTTAAGTGAGGAGACTAAGTTTTTTATTGATAATGAATATCTGAATTTTTATGATAGAAGCTGGTGGTATATATATTATTCTAGGGCGAGTTATTATAGAATGAAACATAAAGCTTTAGATGAATTTTTAGAAAGTTCTCAGTTCTTTTTTAATAGTGAAGAATTATCTGAATTTTATGAATGAAAATTAACTTGATTCATATAAATCTTTTCGTTATAATACAATGTGTTTGAAAAGGAGAGATTTTGTATGTTAAAAAACATTATTGGAGGTATTGCAGTTGGTGTTGCGAATGTAATTCCTGGTGTCAGCGGTGGTACGATGATGGTTATTTTAGGTATATTTAATAGAATGATGGATGCTATTAGCGGTGTATTTCAAATACACAATAAAAATAGAGTAGCAGATATTGTTTTTCTTATGCAGGTTGCAATTGGAGTAGTTATTGGATTAGTTGGATTTGCTAAAATTTTAGAATATTTATTTAATTATTTTCCAACTCAGACAATGTATTGGTTTATTGGTTTAATTGCATTAAGTATTCCTTTATTTTTAAAAGGTGAAATGAAAGGTGAAAAGAAAAGTATTATCTGGTTATTTGTAGGTATGGCTGTTATTTTCTCTTTACAGTTATTAAATCCTGGTAATGATCAGGCAGCTGTAAATCCAGAATTCCCACCTTTATCATTATTGTTATGTATTAAAATGATTGGGATTGGAATTATTGGTGGGGCAACAATGCTTATGCCTGGTGTAAGTGGATCAATGGTATTATTAATTTTAGGTGAATATTATTTATTTAAGTCATATTTAGCAAATGTTATGTCATTTTCGATGCAAATTATTATTCCATTAGGATTTATGGCAGTAGGAATTGGTTTAGGAATCTTATTAAGTGCAAAAGTATGTCAGTACTTTTTAAGAATATGCAAAGGGCAGTTCTTAAGCTTTATCTTAGGATTAATTATTGCTTCATCATTAGTTTTAATTCCATTCAATGCACAATATGATCTATTTGTCATTGTAACATCACTTTTTGCATTTGTATTAGGTGGAGTTATAGTTTTAGGACTTGGGAAAATACAGTAATATTGTAGAGTACTACAAAACTGAATAAAAATTATACGACTTGTACTATTAAAAATTAAAGACAAGTCGTTTTATTTTTGTGTTTACAAGCAAAAATAAATACCATACTTTTTTTAAACATAACTAGATGTATGTGATGTAAGAGTTTTCATAGTACAGAAATTAAAAATATAGCGATAAAATCAACGAAATTTTAAAAAATATATTGTAAAATACTGGAAAGTAAATATAATGGAAAATGTCCTAAGGGACACGGATGCAAATTCCTCATAATAAATATTCCTCAATCAAAACGGCATCCGGATAAATAATTTTCATATAAGTTTTTCTCAAAAATTTAATATTGGTCAGCTACCTTCAGCAAGTAGCAGAGCCTCAGCAACTCAAGACCAAGAATAAGAAAAGGACGATAAGTAGGGATATCGTCCTTTTCTTATTTTTATAAACATATTAATTAATTCGCCATCTTTTAGTAAATCTCTTTACTTATTTTAATAATAGATTAAAATATTAGTGTAAGTGTTTACAATGAAAGGGGGATTTTTTTTATTTGGTTTTTGCAAAAATTGCAGAATAATAGCATAGCTTATTTATTGAATTAGGAGAGGAGAACAATATGAAAAAATTATTAAAAGTTATTCTTTCATTTGCAATGACACTTGGATGTTTAAGTTTAACAACTGTTCAAGATACTTATGCAAGTGAACAATTTGATAAGACATTCCCTTATGTCCAATCATATGAAACGAATCAAAAAACAATGACTTTAGGACAAGAAAGTCGTATTTTAGTCATTGAAAATACTTTATCATTAAATGATGATAAAGTATTAGAAAATATTCAGTTAATTAGTTCTCAGTTAGGAACTATTTTAGCGAAATCACCTAATATTGTTTTTGGTAGTGAAAGTCAGATTTTACCAAACGATATCGTGATTGAATTAAAAGAAATTGATGAATTAAAAGAAAAAGAAGACAGTTATAAAATTGAAATTACTGATCATATTAGAATTACTTCTAAAAATAATGCTGGAGTATTTTATGGTATTCAATCATTAATTCAATTATTAAAAGTGAATGATTTCGAATTAGCACAAGGTACAATTATTGATTACCCTGAAACTAAAGAACGTGCATTACACTTAGACTTAGCTCGTAAATATTTTACAATTGACTGGGTTAAAGACTTAATTGAAGATATGGCTTATTTAAAAATGGATTCATTACAAATCCATTTCTCTGAACATGAAGCTTATCGTTTAGAAAGTGAAGTTTTAAATAATGTATCAGGATTTAGATATCCTGCTAATTATTATACAAAAGAACAAATGGCTGAAATTGTTAACTATGCAAAACTTCATCATATTGATGTTATACCATCATTAGATTCTCCTGGACATATGCGTTATGTTTTAGGATTCTTACCTGCAAATTATAAATTAAGTACAGTTTCAAATGTATCTGGAGATGGTGCTGCAACAGGTGCATTTAATATCTTTAATAAAGAAGCAAGAGACTTCTTAAAATCTATGTTTAGAGAATATGCTGAATTCTTCTCTGAATTAGGATGTACAAAAATGAATATTGGTGGAGATGAGTTCTTAAATAATTTCTCATTATTAACTGGAGAACAATATGCTTCATTAATGGGATACTTTAATGAAATTGCTGCATTAATTGGTGAATATGGAATGACTGCTAGAGCATGGAACGATGGTGTTATGTTCTCAACATATGATAAGAGTACATATACCTTTGATTCATCAATTGACATCTGTTATTGGGCAGGTGTTAACAATGCTGCAACAATTGAAGATTTCGTAAACAACGGAAATAAAGTATTAAACTATTCTGACGTATTTATGTATTATGTATTATCTTCTTGGTGGGATCAAAATGCAAACCCAAGTGCTGAAAGAATTTATAATAACTGGTACTCAGGATATTATGCAGATGCAAGAAAAAATAATGTTCTTATTCAACAAAAATATGATGAACCATATCCTGATTATTTATTAGGAAGTTCATTTGCAATCTGGTGTGACTCAGAACATTACAAAACTGAAGATCAAATCAGAACACAAGTTAAAGATCGTATGAGGGCTATGGCAACTAAAGCTTGGAATACAACAGAAGATATGCCAACATATGCAGCAATGCAAGCAGCTTTTGATAAAGCTGGAAGAGCTCCTGCATATCAGACAACATTACCTGAACCAGGTGAAATTTTCAGAAATGAAGATTCTTCAGCAATTATCATCAAATATGTAGATACTGATGGAAATAGCATTTCTACAGATAAAATTATTTATGGTGTGACTGGAGATAATTATACATTAGAACATAAAATGATTTATGGATACAAATTTGTATCAGCTGATGCTCCATTAAATGGAACATTTGATGGACAAAAAACAATTATCTTCACTTATGAACTTGGAACAGATAAAACATTATTAGAAAAACATGTAACTGCTCCATTACAAAAAGAAGATTATGTATTAAAAACATATAAAGCTTATAATGATGCATATATTGCAGCTAAAGCAATTTATGAAAATGCAAAAGCAACACAAAATGAAGTTGATGAAGCAGTAGCAGTAATCGAAGCTGCAAAAGAAGAGTTAGTATTAAAAACTTACGAAAAATTATTTAATGTTGTTGATTCAGCAATTAAAGAAAAAGGTTCATATACTGAAACTACATTTAATGCATATAAATCTGAAATTAATAATGCCAAAGCATTATTAACTAATGATGCATTAACACAAGAACAAATTGACTTAGCAATTGCTAAAATTAATACTGCAAGAGACAATTTAAGATTAGATACAGCATTATCTGTATCTACTAATATTCCTCCATACAGTACATACTCAATTAACAATGTATTAGATAATAATAGAGGAACAAAATTCTGGGGTAATGGTGCACAAAATCCTGGAGATTATTTCTTATTTGAATTTAGAGAAGTAGTAATGTTAGAAGAAATTGAAGTTTATAGTGGTTACGACAGTGTAACAGCTACAAATGGTGATTCTATTAAAGGTGCAGATATTTTAGTAAGTAAAGATGGAAATGAATGGACTAAAGTAGGTGCATTAAATGGTGATAATCATGTTTCAATTGATTTTGAAGATGTAGAAGCTAAATATTTAAAAATTGAAATTACTAAGTCTAGTGGAAACTGGCCACAATTAAATGATGTTAATATCTCATATTATGCAATGACATTAAATCGTGATGAAGTATTAGAAGAAGTAGATAACTTAGATGCTTCATTATATACAGAAGAAAGTTTTGCATATGTAACAAAAGCTGCAGAAGCATTATCTAATTTAGGAACAAATGAATATGATGCAGTTGCATTAGCATTATATAATGTTCAAGTTGCAATCAATAACTTAGTAGAAGTGACTCAAGATGATATCGATACACCAGCTGAACCAGCTAAAAACGGTTGGGAAAAAGTAGATGGAAAATGGTACTTCTATATTGATGACGCAAAACAAACTGGATGGGTTAAAGATGCAGGTAAATGGTACTTCATGGACGAATCTGGTGCAATGCAAACTGGTTGGGTAAAAGACAACAACAAATGGTATTACTTAAATACTCATATGATGACTGGTTGGCAAAAAGTAGACGGTCAATGGTATTACTTAAATAGCCATATGATCACTGGATGGTTAAATGACGGAGGTAAATGGTACTTCTTAGACTCAGCTATGAAAACTGGATGGGTACAAGATGGAGGTAAATGGTACTTCTTAGACTCTTACATGAAGACTGGATGGATTCAAGACGGAGGAAAATGGTACTACATGAATAGCCATATGATGACTGGTT
>JAZLDV010000038.1:0-9233 GCA_045614925.1 Coprobacillaceae bacterium
GGTGGTAAATGGTACTTCTTAGACTCAGCTATGAAAACTGGATGGGTTAAAGATAACGGTAAATGGTACTTCTTAGATTCTGAAATGAAAACTGGATGGATTCAAGACGGAGGAAAATGGTACTACATGAATAGCCATATGATGACTGGTTGGCAACAAGTTAACGGTACATGGTATTATTTAAATAACGCTATGGTTACTGGTTGGTTAAAAATTAACAATACTTGGTACTATTTCAACTCTAAAGGTGCAATGGTAACAGGAACTGTAACTATTAACGGAAAAGTACAAAAAATTAATTCTAACGGAGCTTGGTTAGGATAATAAAATAACCCCATAGAGGTGAGAAATCACTTCTAAGGGGTTTTTGTTTGTAAATTAAAAACACATTCTTTAGGGAAGAATGTGTTTTTTTTAGGCTTATTATTATCCAACAACTGTTACGTTAGTAGCTTGAGGACCTCTTTCTCCTTCAACGATGTCGAATTCAACAACTTGTCCTTCTTCTAAAGTTTTAAATCCAGTAGCATTGATAGCTGAAAAATGTACGAATACATCTTTGTTTTCACCTTCAATAGTAATGAACCCATATCCTTTATCAGATTTAAACCATTTTACTTTTCCTGTACTCATTATAAAGTACCTCCTTTATTTATTTGCAAATAAACAAACCGTGATTTTTAAACTACTAAATAAATCAGAAAATTTTTTAATAAATTGAAAATGCGCTCTATGTCCTTTGCTTATTTAATTATATCATATCGATTTTTTTGATTCAAGTTATATGTTTTAATTACGTTATCAAGTTTATTGTTGACTTTAAATATAATAAGGGTATACAGTATAAAAAGGAGGTAATTATTATGATTAAAAAATATGCTGAATTAATTGTAAAAAAAGGACTTAATGTACAAAAAGGTCAGGAAGTTGTTGTAACTGCTTCTGTAGACGCAGTAGAATTAGTAAGAGAAGTTGCAGCAGCAGCTTATGAAGTAGGGGCTAAAGACGTTATTGTGGCTTATAGTGATGATAAGTTAACACGTTTAAGATATGAATATTGTGAAATGGATCATTTTGATTTTATTCCTGATTATCTTAAAGATTTAAGAAATCAGTATGCAACAAGAAATGCTTGTTTTTTAACAATCCTTTCTACAGATCCTGAAGCATTAAAAGGTGTTGATCCTTTAAAGATTCAAAAATGGGGAGTTAATTTACGTAAAGCATGTGAAGTTTTCTATACACATTTAGAAAAATCAATCTGCAGATGGTGTATTGTTGGGGCTCCTAGTGCGGCTTGGGCAAATAGAGTATTCCCAGATATGAGTACAGATGAAGCAGTTGAAGCTTTATGGAATGCGATTTTTAAAGTAACTCGTTGTGATAAAGAAGATCCTTTAAAAGAATGGGATTTACATCATGAATCATTTGTAAAAAGAGTAAAAGTATTAAATGAAAAGAAAATCAGAACTTTACATTATAAAAATAGTTTAGGAACTGATTTAACTATTGGTTTACCAAAAGGATATTTATTTGCAGGTGGTGCTTCAGCAACAACTGATGGAATCTATAATTTTGCTAATGTGCCAACTGAAGAAGTATTTGCTTCTCCAAATAAATATGAAGTTGATGGTATTGTATATAGTTCTTTACCTTTAAATCATAATGGAAGTTTAGTAGATGAATTCTATATTGAATTTGAAAAAGGAAGAGTTGTGAACTATGGTGCAGAAGTTGGATATGATGTTTTAAAATCAATTATTGAAACTGATGAAGGTGCACATTATTTAGGAGAAGTGGCTTTAGTTCCATATGATTCTCCAATTAATAATACAGGTATTTTATTCTATAATACATTATTTGATGAAAATGCTTCTTGTCACTTAGCAATAGGTAGAGGATTTAATGAGTGTATTGAAAATGGTTTATCATTAACTAAAGAAGAATTAGAAGAAAAAGGAATAAATAGTTCTTTAACTCATGTTGATTTTATGATTGGAACTTCTGATTTATCTATTATTGCGACTTTAGAAGATGGTAGTGAATTTGTTGTGTTTGAAAATGGAAATTATGCTTTTTAGCATAATTTCTTTTGTTTTTGTTTGACAAAACAGGCCTGTTTGTTTATCATTGAATAGGTTGACATAAAGGAGGTTGTTGATATGTCAGAATTTATTAATCAAGTGAAAAAACGTAGAACATTTGCTATTATTTCCCATCCCGATGCAGGGAAGACGACATTAACTGAGAAGTTCCTTCTTTATGGAGGAGCAATCCAGGAAGCAGGGATGGTTAAAGGTAAAAAACAATCTAAACATGCAGTATCAGACTGGATGGAAATTGAAAAACAAAGAGGGATTTCTGTTACTTCTTCTGTACTTCAATTTAATTATGATGGTTTCTGTATTAATATCTTAGATACTCCAGGCCATCAGGATTTCTCGGAAGATACTTATCGTACTTTAATGGCTGCAGATAGTGCTGTCATGGTTATCGATGGGTCAAAAGGGGTAGAAGCACAAACAAGAAAATTATTCAAAGTCTGTGCAATGAGACATATTCCTATTTTTACTTTTATTAACAAAATGGATAGAGAAGCAAAAGATCCATATGAATTAATGGAAGAAATTGAAAGAGAATTAGGAGTAGAAACATGTGCAGTAAACTGGCCTATTGGATGTGGAAAAGAATTCAAAGGTGTTTATGAAAGAGAAAAAGAACAAGTTATCCGTTTTACTCCTGTTAATGCAGGTAAAAAAGAAGTAGAAACTGATATTTGTGATGCTCATGATGAAAGTTTAAAAGATATTTTAGGTGAAGAATTATATAACAAATTACAAGATGATATTGAATTATTAGATGGTGCTGGTGCTGAATTTGATTTAGAAAGAGTACAAAAAGGGGAATTATCTCCAGTATGCTTTGGTTCAGCATTAACAAACTTTGGTGTAGAACCATTCTTAGCTCATTTCTTAGCTATGACTACTGAACCATTAGCAAGAATGAGTAATCAAGGTGAACAAGATCCTTTAAATGAAGACTTCAGTGCATTCGTATTTAAAATTCAAGCAAATATGAATAAAATGCATAGAGATAGAATGGCATTTATTAGAATCTGTTCAGGTAAATTTACTAAAGGTATGGAAGTATTCCATTATCAGGGAAATAAAAAAATTAAATTAAATACGTCTAAACAATTGATGGCAGAAGATCGTGTAGAAGTAGAAGAAGCTTATTCAGGAGATATTATTGGGATCTTTGATCCAGGTATTTTCTCTATTGGTGATACTTTATGTACAGCAAAAAATAAATTTGCTTATGAAGGAATTCCTACATTTGCACCTGAACATTTCGCTTTAATTAGAAATAAAGACACAATGAAACGTAAACAGTTCGTTAAGGGTGTAGAACAGATTGCTCAAGAAGGAGCGATTCAGATCTTTACTGATTTAGGTGGAGGTATGGAAGAAATTATTGTTGGGGTTGTAGGTGTTCTTCAGTTTGAAGTATTAACATACAGATTAAAGAATGAATATAACGTAGATATTATTAGTACTCCATTACCATATCAGTTTATTAGATGGATTCAAAATAAAGATGTAGATTTAAAGAAATTAAATTTATCTTCAGACACTAAAAAAGTACAGGATTTAAAAGGTCAATACTTATTATTATTCTCTAATGAATGGGGAATCAGATGGGCTAATGACAAAAATCCAGGCTTAGAGTTAAGTGAATTTTCAAAGAATTAAGAGAAATATTTTATTTCTCTTTTTTTTATCTTTAAAATCATTTAAAATGATAGTGGGAGATGAGGCTATGGTAAATGATGGAAAGAGATGTTACTGCCGTTGTATTAAAGATATGAGTATGACAGTAGGAAAAGACATAGTTGTTGTCTTTGAGTTTAAACAAGTTTATTCTTGCGTTATTAAAACAAGGGGAACTGGTTTTCCATATTATAAAATATATGGAGATGAATTCACTTTAAATTGTAATGAGGATGAATTTAATAATCATTTTAAATTAATAAAAGGCCGTGTATACAAATAATATGAAAGTTGCAAATAGTAAATAGTATTTATTTTTTGCTATATATATGTTATATTTGCATAAGAAGGTGATAAAAATGGAAAAAAGAACATTTGAGATCTCTAATTTTTCTTCAAGTGATGATATTAATGCGTTAGTTATTATATTAAATAGTCATGAGCAAGTTACACATCTAAAAATAGGTGAAACATCTATTACATTTAATTGTTTAGATTTTGAAGCTTTAATTAGTGATGTAAAAGAATTTGATAAAAAATTAATGATTAAAGAAATTGTTAATGGAAAAAAACAGAGATATTCATATAAAAAAGAAAAAACAAAACATTATTTCTTATTTAAGAATGTAGAAGATGAAGCTGATATATATACTCTAATTAATAACTTAAATGAAACAGGATCATATTTTAATATTGAATATGATCATAAAAACAGATTACTTACATTTGAAACTTTAAAGAAAAATGTTTCAAATGCATTAAGTAAACAGTTAGTTAAAGTTAATCCTTCTATCGAAATGGTAGAACATAAAAAACCTATACGTACAAAAGAAGTATTTAATCAGAAATTTATTAAAACTTATTTAAAAATTGCAATATGGTTCTTCTTTGTTGCGATTGGTTTAATTAGTTCAAAAGATAATTCTAAATTCTCAACATTATTCTGGTTAGTTTCAGTATTTATTATATCTGAACCAACAATTAAACTAGCTATTTCACAAATAAGAGCAAAACAATTCTTTAGTGAAGAAGTTTTTATTTTGGTTGGTGTTATTTTTGGAGTTATTGCAAAATCATACATGCAAGTATTTTTAGCAATTGTGATTTATCAGATTTCTATACCTGTTTTAAGTAAGGTTTATGAACGTGCTTTTAGAAAGATAGATAAGACAGTTCAATTACCAGAAAAAGGTATACGTTTAAAAGATGAAGAGGAAGAAGAAATTTCTTTATATGAATTTGATAAAGGTGATTTATTAGTAGTTAGACCAAATGAATTAATTCCTATTCCAGGAGATATTGTTTCAGGTCATTCATTTATTAATACATATACAAATAATTCACAGATTGCATTAACTGAAGTGAATGTTGATTCACATGTTCACAGTGGTGATATTAATGCGGGTGAAGAAGATTTAGTTATTAGAATAACACGTACTTATGATTCGAGCCGTCTGATGAATCTGATGAGTATTGCAACAAGTGGTGCAACAGATGAATCAATTGTAGAAGGTTTTACTAAGAAATTAGCAAGACTATCTACACCGATTATTATTTTTATTGCAGTTGTTGTTGGGATTATTTTACCTATTTATGATTCTTATGAATTTTCTCATTTTATTCATATAGGTGCAGTTTTATTCCTTATTGAAGGGACTTTATCAAGTGAACAGGCTATTTCGATTGGGAAATTAGCAGGTTTTGCTGAAGCATTTGGTAATGGGATTATTGTAGAGTCTTCTACAGCATTAGATGCTATTAATACTGTTAAAACAATTGTTTATGATCGTTTTGATGGTGTGGAAGTAAATGAAGATGAATTTGCTTTATTTAGACAATTGTCTTTAGTTGCAAATAATTTAGTTATTTTTAATGATGGTCCTTATTCTTTAGAAAATGATCAATATAGAATTTATAATGATCTGACTACTGAAGAAAAATTAGTTCTTATGGATGAATGTGAAGGGCCAGTTGCTTATATTGGAGATAGTTTAAAAGATCTTCAATTATTACAAAAAAGTAATATTGGTATTTCTAGAGGTGGTATCAGTAATGCAAATCTGGTTAAAAATAGTGATGTTGTATTAATGGATCAGGATTTAAATAAAGTTTATTTAACTTTTATTGTTGCTAAAAAGATGAGAAATATTGCAATTGTTAATAATTTATTATCAATTGCAGCAAAATTAGCAATCTTAATTTTAGCATTTACTGCTCATCCATTCCCGTTATTTTTAGCTGTATTAGTTGAAAAAATTGTAACTGGTATTATTATTGAATATTCAACAAGTATTTTATAGAGTAGAGAAATCTACTCTTTTTTTGGAGGTATTATGAATATTTTACTGGCTTTTGATTCTTTTAAAGAATGCATGAGTGCTTATGATGCATGTCAGGTAGCTAAAGATGCCCTTTATCAGCATAATAGTGTGATATGTCCTTTATGTGATGGTGGAGAAGGGACAAGAGATATTATGACATATGCAATGAATGGCTATATAAAAGATTATCGTGTTAAAGGTGTGTTTTTAAAAGAGATAGATGTAGGTGTTGGTATAATAGGTCAAAGTGCAGTGATTGAAAGTGCCAAGGTTTGTGGATTAGAACTATGTGGACAGATACGAAATCCTCATTTGACTTCTACTTATGGACTTGGTGAACTTATTCTTAAAGTTATTGATGATGGTATAAAAGATATTATTGTAACACTTGGTGGAAGTGCGACAAATGATTGTGGCATTGGCATGTTAAGTGCATTAGGTATAAGATTTTATAATGCAAATAAAGAACAAGTTTATATGCTAGATGATATTAAAGATATTGTATCTATTGATATGAGTACTTTAGATCAAAGGCTAAATGATGTGAATATTACAGTTTTATGTGATGTTGTTAATCCGTTATGTGGGCCTCTAGGTGCAACTTATGTTTATGGAAGACAAAAAGGATTAAAAGAAGATGAGTTAAATCGTATAGACTGTTCGATTGAAAGATTTGCTGATTTATCAAAGACATATGTCGATTGTGATAAGATGGCAAAAGGTACAGGTGCAGCGGGAGGATTAGGTTTTGCTTTTCAATATTATCTTTCTTCTTCGCTTGTTTCAGGATTTAAAAAAATAAGTGAGATGATGGAATTAGAGAAACATATAAAAGAGTGTGATGTCGTTATTGTCGGGGAAGGACAGATGGATTCTCAGACACAATATGGTAAACCTCCTTACGGTGTTTTGAAAATAGCAAAAAAATATAATAAGAATGTTTATGCTTTTGTTGGAAAAACAAAAGATTATGATAAACTTATACATATGGGATTTAAAGATATATATGAAATCTCTAAAGGAATTGAATTACAAGAGGCTTTAAAAAATGGACAGATGTATTTGAAAAATGCAATATGTGAACATATAAAGGAGATTGAAAATGATGTATATAGTAGATAAAGAAACACAGTTAATGAATTTTCTATTAGAAAAAACAAATAAGAAAAGAAATGATATTAAAAATTTATTAAAATATGAAAATATTTATGTAGATGGTCATATTCAAAGTCATTATGCATATCAATTAGTACCTGGACAAAAAGTAGAAATCTTAAAACAGCCTAAAAATAAATTAGAAATTGATATCATTTATGAAGATAATGAAATGATTGTTGTTAATAAGCCATGTGGCTTATTAACAGAACAGACTCAAAATGAGTCACAAAAAACGGCTTATATGATTGTGAAAAATTATTTAAGCAAGAAAAACGAGAAAATATTTCTTGTTCACCGTTTAGACCAATATACATCAGGAGTTCTGATGTTTGTTAAAAATAAAAAATTATATGATCTTTTAACTCATGATTGGAATAAGTATGCTAAAGTCAGAGGGTATGTAGCTGTTGTAGAAGGAAAACTATCTAAACCTAAAGGAACAGTAGAAAATTATTTGGCAGAATCTAAAACACAAAATGTTTATGTAACTAGCAAAGAACAAGGTAAAAAAGCGATTACGCATTATAAAATGATTATGACAAATAAAAAATATTCAATGGTACAGGTGCATCTTGATACAGGAAGAAAAAATCAGATTCGTGTACATATGTCATATCTTCATCATCCAATTATTGGGGATGATAAATATGGTGCACGTACTAATCCAATTAAAAGATTAGGTCTTCATGCAAATGAATTTGTACTTGTTCATCCTATTACTTTTAAGGAAATGAAGTTTACTGCAAAAACACCAGATTCATTCGAAAAAATATTTAAAAAAGGTTGACATTAAAAGATAAATGAGGTATTATAACCAAGTAAATGAAAAGTAGTGGAAAGAAGAAGTGCCTACTTCTCGCCTGAGTGTGCAAAGCGCTAGGCAAATGTCACTAAGATTTATAATCTTAATGTCGGTTCAGTGGGTGCTTGATGTACTCACTTTTTATTTGTACTACAAATTTATAGGAGGTGGCTATTATTAGCAAGTATAACAACCAATCAACAGATGACTTGGTAAATGAAAAGATTCGTTTTAAAGAAGTTTTAGTAATTGATCAAAATGGTGACCAATTAGGTGTTATGTCAAGCCGTGCTGCAGTAAGTGCTGCTTATGATGCAAACTTAGATTTAGTTTGTGTTGCACCAAAAGCAAAAACTCCAGTATGTCGTATTATGGACTATGGAAAATATCGTTTTGAACAACAAAAGAAACAAAAAGAAATGAAAAAGAATTCTAAAGTAGTTTCTGTAAAAGAAACTCAATTATCTCCAGTAATTGATGTTCATGATTTTAATACAAAATTAAAAAGAACAATTAAATGGTTAGAAGCAGGAGATAAAGTTAAAGTCGCTGTAAGATTTAGAGGAAGACAATTATCACATATTGATATTGGTCAAAAAATTCTTGATGATTTCGTTGAACAATGTGGAGATTATTGCCAAATTGAAAAAGCTGCGAAATTAGAAGGTCGTACATTAACTGCAATATTAGCACCAAAGAAAAAATAATTTATAGGAGGACAAAATTATGCCAAAAATGAAATCACATAGTGGTCTTAAAAAACGTGTAAAAAGAACTGGAAGCGGTAAATTAAAACGTAGTCATGCTTACGTATCACATTTATCACATAACAAAACTCATAAACAAAAGAAACATTTAGCAAAAGCAACTTTAGTACACCCTTCAGATATGAAGAGAATTAAATCTAGATTACAAGGGTAATTAATATAGGAGGAAGAAATAATGGCAAGAGTTAAAGGTGGATATACTACTAGACATAGAAGAAAAAAAGTCTTAAAATTAGCTAAAGGATACTTTGGTTCTAAACATTCATTATATAAAACTGCTCATGAGCAAGTAATGCATTCTTTAAAATATGCTTATAGAGATAGAAAAAATTTAAAACGTGAAATGAGAAGATTATGGATCGCTCGTATCAATGCTGCTGCAAGAATGAACGAAATCTCATATTCTAAATTAATG
>JAZLDV010000039.1:0-9376 GCA_045614925.1 Coprobacillaceae bacterium
AGTAAGAATTAATTGCTTTAGACAATCAAAAGTTCCTGGTGAATTTATGCTTCAATTACGTGTTCCTGGAAACTTAATTGATGCAAAATATTTATCTGTAATTCAACATATCGCTCAAACTTGGGGAGATGGTTTATTCCATATCGGTACTCGTCAAACATTAAATGCGACTGGTATTAAATATGAAAACATCCCTGCAGTTAATGAATATATTTCTGATTATATTCAAGAAGTAGAAGCTTTATCTAACGTAAATATGAACAAAATTGGTTTAGATGAAGTTGAATGGGATCCAAAATCTGGTTACCCAACAATCGGTGCACGTAACTTAATGGCTTGTATCGGTAATAGACACTGTATCAAAGGTAACTGTGATACAACTGCATTATGTAGAAAAATTGAACCATTAGTGTTCCCATCTCATTACCATATTAAATTAGCTGTTGCTGGATGTCCAAATGACTGTGCAAAAGCTAACTTCAATGACTTTGGTATCATGGGTGTTTCTAGAATGACATATCATCCAGAAAGATGTATCGGATGTGGTGCTTGTGTTCATGCATGTGGACATCACGCTACTCGTGTATTAGAATTAAATAAACATGGTAAAGTAGATAAAGATACATGTTGCTGTGTTGGATGTGCTGAATGTGTTATCGCATGTCCTACTGGAGCTTGGACAAGATCAGAAGAAAAATTCTATCGTGTAACAATCGGTGGACGTACTGGTAAAAAAGATCCAAGAGCAGGTAAATTATTCTTAAACTGGATTACTGAAAAACCATTATTACAAATGTTAGGAAACTGGACTAGTTTCTCTGCATGGGTAATGGATAACAAACCACAATATTTACATGGTGGTCACTTAATCGATATGGCAGGTTACCACAAATTCAAAGAAAAAATCTTAGAAGGTGTTGAATTAAATCCTGAATGCTTAGTTGCTGAAACAATCTACTGGGCTGAAAGTGAACAACGTGGAAATAGCCACTTAATTCCATTAAAAGATCATCCAGTTGCTGGACCTAGAGGTTAATATTAACTGATGATTATTAAGCTGCGTGTCACTAGGCATGCAGCTTTCTATTTTTTTGAAAGGAGATTTATTATGAAATTTATTGTGACAGGTGTAAATCATGAAACGAAAAATCTAGATCAAAGAAAACATTTTCACTTTAGAGATAGTGATAAGCTTTCTTTTTCTACACAATTATTAGGTAAACATGTCCATCAGGTATTGGTCCTTTCAACATGCAATAGAAGTGAAGTTTATGCGATTTGCGATGATATTTTTGATGAAAATAATCTGAGAAAAGCATTCTTTTCTTATTTTCATCAAGAATGTGATCAAGGAAGAGTTTTAGTAGATGAAGCGGCTTTGTTACATCTTTTAGAAGTTGCATGTGGTCTTCAGTCTATGGTTATTGGAGAAGATCAGATTCTTCATCAGATTAAAGAGTCTTTATCTTGGACAATGCAGCAGCATTTTTCAGGTAAAGAATTGAATTATATTTTTCAAAATGTGATTAAATTTGCAAAAGAAATGCGTTCATCTTATGCGATAAGTGAACATCCTTTATCAGTAAGTTATATTGGATATCTGTTTTTAAAAGAATGTTTAAAAGAAAAAGATAAAGTTATGATTGCTGGGATTGGAGAAATGTCTCAATTAATGATAGAATATTTAAAAGATTATGAAATTTATATTGTGAATAGAACATATGAAAAAGTAATTCCGTTTTTAAATGAAAAAACTCATTATGTTGATTTTGAAGATAGATATAAATATCTACATAAGGTTAATGCGGTAGTTAGTGCAACCGCATCTCCTCATACAATATTTAATAAAGATAAGCTAGATGAAAATCATCCTTTAGTCTTTTTAGATCTTGCAATGCCAAGAGATATAGATAGTGAAATAAAAAAAATGCATAATATGAGACTTGTCGACATGGATGATTTACAATTGATATCAGATACTCATCTTCAAAGAAGAAAAGAAATCTGTGAAATTATTAGACAGGAATGTTATAAACAGGTTGATGTAATGATTAAAGATCTGAAATTGATGAAAAGTGATACTTTGATTCAGCAATTACAAAAAAGATATATGGATTTATCTGATGAAACATATGAATTGCTAATTAGAAAATTAGATTTGAATTCAAAAGAACAATATATTTTAAAGAAAGTTTTAAAAACTTCTTTTTTAAGACTGATGAAAGAGCCTGTTCAGGTTTTAAAGAATAAAGATATTGATGAAATGGAACAATATATTGAATTAGTAAGTACATTATTTGATTTAAAGGAGAACAATGATGAAGATAGTTATAGCGAGTAGAGGTTCTAAACTTGCAGTGACACAAAGTGAAGAAGTCAAAGCAAGATTGGAAGAATATGATTCTTCTTTAGAAGTGGAAATAAAGATTATTAATACTAAAGGAGATATGATTTTAGATAAACCTTTGAATAAAATAGGAGAAAAAGGGTTATTTACTAAAGAATTAGAAGAACAATTATTGGATGGAAGAGTTGATTTGGCTGTTCATTCGATGAAAGATATGCCTAGTGTTTTACCTGATGGATTAATGTTTGCAGGAACATTAACACCTAGTGATCCTCATGATTGTTTAGTATTTAATGGGGATTATAAAAGTATTGATGAATTGCCTGAAGGGGCAATTATAGGGACTGGAAGTCCTAGAAGAAAATATCAGTTATTAAAATATAGACCTGATTTAAATATCGTAGGGATTAGAGGCAATGTACAGACACGTTTAAGAAAAATGGAAGAAGAAGGAATGCATGGAACAGTTCTTGCATGTGCTGGTTTAAAACGTCTAGGGATGGAATCAGTTATTGGACAAAGTCTTCCTTTTGAAATTATGACACCTGCCTGTGCTCAAGGTATTTTAGCATTAGAAGTAAAAACTAATTCTTGGCTACTTCCTATTTTAGAAAAGATTACAGATAAAAAAGCAACAAGAAGAATGGAATTAGAAAGATTATATCTTGAAACAATTGGTGGAAGCTGCCATGTTCCAATTGGAGCACATGTTGATTTTATTGAAGAAGGTATTGATTTTTATTGTATTTATGGTGATGAAGAAGGTCAATGTATTGAAAGACATCATGAGATTATACATGAAAATTTTGAAGAAAGAATTAAAGAAATTGCATTAATGATGAAAGACAAGGTGATAAGTCATGGGTAAAGTTTATCTGGTTGGTGCAGGATGCGGTGCTTTAGACTTATATACAGTTAAAGCAATGAAATGCATTAAAAAAGCAGATTGCTTAGTTTATGATCAGTTAGTAGATCATAGAATATTACAATATGTAAAAGATGATTGTGATTGCATATATGTAGGAAAACAAGCAAATAATCATGCGATGAAGCAAGATGATATTAATCAGTTATTAGTTGATAAATCAAAAGAATATGATTGTGTTGTCAGATTAAAAGGTGGAGATGTGTTTGTCTTTGGTAGAGGCGGAGAAGAAGCACAACTTTTATATGATAATCATGTTGATTTTGAAGTGGTTCCTGGGTTATCTTCTGTAACAGCTGGTTTAGCTTATGCAGGAGTACCAATTACACATAGAGGAATGTCAGGTGGTTTTCAGGTTTATACAGGATCATTAAAACAAAATGAAGAACGTATTTTTGATTTTAAGACAATGTTAGATGATTATTGTACATATGTATTTTTAATGAGTATGTCAAAATTATCTAAAATTATTCAAGGTTTTATAGAAGCAGGAAAAAATATAAATACACCTGTTGCGATTATTTCTCATGCGTCTATGCCTACGCAAAGAGTTTTAACAGGAACATTGGAGTCTATTGTAGATAAATTTAATGATAATCCATTACCTAATCCTGGTATTATTGTCGTTGGTGAAGTTGTAAAGATGAGAGAAATATTAAATTTCTATGAAACAAAACCATTGTTTCATAAAAATTGTTTAGTGACAACTGTTGGTTATGATGATAGTTTATTTGAAAGATTAAATGATTTAGGGGCAAATGTATCTAATGTAATAACTGGTGATATTGAGTATTTGGATGCTCATATTCCTAAGTTAAAAGGTGTCCTTATTTTTACAAGTAAACATGGTGTTATTGGGTTTATGAATAATTTTAAAAAGCAGTATAAGGATTTAAGAGCGTTAAAGGATGTATTGATTGTAAGCATTGGGTCAAGAACAAATGATGTTTTAAACGAATATGGTTTAGATGCTGATTTTATACCTAGTGTGGCTGATAGTGATAATCTAAATGAAGAATTAAAAGATTATATTCAAAATCAGCATGTTTATTTAGTTAAAGGTGATAATACAACAAATATTAAACATTATGATGAGTCATTTGTTGTTTACAGAAATAAGGAAGCTATGATTCATAGTGATGTACAACATTATGATTATGGATTCTTTACATGTGCCTCATCAGTAAAAAGATTTAAAAAATATAATGAATCTACAATTGATACATTTGTATCAATTGGTAAGCATACATCAAAAGCAATTAGAGAATGTTATGGTGATGTAACGATATTAGAAACAGATAAAGCTATAAAAGAAAATATGATAGATATTGTATTGAGAGGTGAATAAGATGTTTTTTAGAGGGAGAAGATTAAGAAAGAATAGTACAATTCGTTCTATGGTTAAAGAAACTAGATTACATAAAGAGGATTTGATTTATCCTATTTTTGTTGTGGATGGTGAAAATATAAAAAAAGAAATTAGTTCTTTACCAGGGAATTATCATTATTCAATTGATCGCTTACATGAAGTTGTTGAAGAGATGAATGAATGTGGAGTTGTATCATGTATATTATTTGGAGTGCCTGATCATAAAGATTGCCTAGGTAGTGGAGCTTATGATGATAATGGATTAGTTCAACAGGCAACAAGAATGATTAAAAGCTTAGATCCATCTATTTATGTTATTGGTGATGTATGTATGTGTGAATATACAGATCATGGTCACTGTGGTATTTTACAGGATGATGGAGATGTTAATAATGATGAGACATTAAATTATTTATCAAAGATTGCAGTGAGTTATGCACGTGCTGGAATTGATATGGTTGCTCCTAGTGATATGATGGATGGAAGAATTTTAATGATGAGAGATGCATTAGATGAAGCAGGGTTTGAAACATTGCCTATTATGGCATATAGTGCTAAATTTGCATCATCATATTATGGTCCTTTTAGAGAAGCAGCACAATCTGCTCCAAGTTTTGGAGACCGTAAAACATATCAGATGGATTATGCAAATGGAAATGAAGCTATGAGAGAAATTGAAGCAGATATTGCAGAAGGTGCTGATATTATTATGGTTAAACCAGCATTGGCTTATTTAGATATTATTAAAGAGGCATCTTTAAATTATAATATGCCTATGTGTGCATATCAGGTAAGTGGAGAATATGCAATGCTTAAAATGGCAGTGGAACAAGGTTTAATGAATGAAGATGTAATTTATGAATCATTAATTGCGATTAAAAGAGCGGGTGCTCAGTTAATTATTACTTATTTTGCTTTAGACATTGCAAGAAAGTTAGGTGCGTAATATGAATCAGTCAGAAAAATTATTTAATGAAGCATGTATTTATATTCCTGGAGGAGTGAATTCTCCTGTAAGAGCATTTCGTAATGTTGATATGACACCTATTTTTGTTAAAAAAGGAAAAGGAAGTCATGTTTTTGATGAAGATGGTAATGAATATATTGATTATATTGGTTCGTGGGGACCACTTATTTTAGGACATAGTAATGAAATATTAACACATAATATTCAAGAAGAATTTGAAAATGGAACAAGTTTTGGTTTACCAACAAAAAAAGAAATTGATTTAGCTAAAATTATGGTTGATGCATATCCTGGTATGGAAATGGTACGTATGGTTAATTCTGGTACTGAAGCAACAATGAGTGCTATTAGAGTTGCTAGAGGATATACAAATAGAGATAAGATTATTAAATTCGAAGGAAATTATCATGGTCATAGTGATTGTTTATTAGTTCAATCAGGATCAGGTGCTTTAACATTTCAGACGCCAACGAGTCCAGGAGTTCCTAATGATTTAATTAGAAATACAGTTGTATGTGATTATAATGATTTAGAGTCAGTTAATAAAGCAATTGAATTATATAAAGATGAAATAGCATGTATTATTTTAGAACCTGTTGCTTGTAATATGGGATTAGTAGAAGCATCAAAAGAATTTATTGTTGGACTTAGAAAATTATGTAATGAACATGGTATTGTATTAATTTTTGATGAAGTTATTTCAGGCTTCAGATTATCTTATGAAGGTGCAGCAGGATATTTTGGTGTTATGCCAGATATGGCGTGTTTTGGTAAGATTATTGGAGGAGGGCTTCCTGTAGGAGCATATGGAGGACGAAGAGAAATTATGGAAATGGTCTCTCCTAGTGGTCCAGTTTATCAGGCAGGAACGTTATCAGGTAATCCTCTTGCTATGACTATGGGGATTAGACAGTTATCTTATTTAAGAGATCATAAAGAAGTTTATGATTATATTAATGATTATGCATTGAGATTAAAAAAAGGAATGGAAGATATTATTGAAAAATATGACCTTCCTTGTCATGTTCAATGTTGTGGAAGCTTATTGACTTTATTTTTTAGAAAAGAAGAAATTAAAACATATAATGATGTGTTAGATTGTGATTTAAAAGCATTTACTCGTTATTATAAGAAAATGGTTGAACAAGGTGTTATATTAGCTCCTAGTCAGTTTGAAGGTATTTTTATAAGTTATAGTCATACACAAGAAGATTTAGATCATACTTTAAAAGCAATGGATATTGCTTTAAAGGATTGTTTTGAATGATACCAGTACAAATTTCTTTAACTCATAAGAAAGTTCTGATTGTTGGTGGAGGAAAAGTTGGATTAAGAAAAGCAAAGTTATTTTTAAAAGAAGGTGCAGATGTTTATGTATTATCTGACTTTATTGATAATCAGCTGTTAGAATATGATATAAAGTGGATTCATAAAACTTATGAATCCACTGATATTATAGGGTATTTTTTGGTGTATGCCTGTACTGATCATAAAGATATTAATCATATGATTATAGAAGATTGTAATAAAAATAATATATTGTGTGGAAGTGCAACATATGATGATGAGTCATCTTTTTATAGTATGGGGTATGTAAGTCGAAATATTGGGACACTTGCCTTATCTATGAATCAATGTCTTCCTTATCATAAACCATTGTTAAATCAGATGATGAGTGTACTAGATGATAATGAAGAAAGAATACAGAAATTATTTGAATTAAGACCTTTTGTTTTAGAATATGCAAAAGATAAAAAGACTTATTTTGAATTATTGTTTGAATGTGAATTAAAAATAATAGACTTTTTAATGAATGTATTTATGGGAAATGAAGGATATATATTTGTTTATCATGAAAGTCAAAAACAAGATTATATAGATATAAGTTATAAGAATTCTATAGTCTTATCTATTAGTGAATTAGAAAAATACAGATACTTATTTGAAAATGTATCAGTACATATAGTCCCTTTAGTTTTATCTGAAGGATACATATACAACAAGATAAAAAATGTATTACCTGAACATCCTATATCATTAGCGTTATTGTCAAATGATAATGATATATCAGATTTTATACAGTTATATCAAAGTGAAAAAGATATGATTTATATATTACATCCTTGTCGTAATGATTATATTAAAGAGACTTTAAAAAAATATAAAAGAGAGCAAGATATAGTCGTTGATTTTGATGAAGAACTTGTTTTAAACAAAAATAAGTCTTATAAATGTGTTGTGTTATTATTAACTCATGGGACACATTTTTCTGAATTAACGGAATTGTTTGATTTTAAAACTAAAGAGGGTTACAATATAGAATATATAGGCTGTTTAAGTGATGATGAATTATTTAAAAACTATGTAATTAATAAATTGAAGTAAGGTGGTGAGAATATGCAGGAAAGAATTCAAACAAATATGTTATATGTGAAATCGATGAAACCACATTACCATAGTGATCTTTTAGAAATCATTTTGGTATTAGATGGTGAAGTAGAAGTTTATAAAGCTGAAAGAAAGATAAGTTTGAAAAAAGGTCAATTTACATTTGTAAATAGACATGTTGTTCATTATCTTCAAAGTGAAGGTGCACATATTATATCCTGTAAAATTAAATTATCCGACTTTAAATATATATATGACAAAATAGAATATGTTGAATTTATGGCAGAAGGAGAATTGAGACATTTACAAAAGCCATTGATGGGTAAATTAAATACAATTCTTATTGATAATATTATTCGATTATTTTATTTAAGAAATCAGAGTTATTTATTAGATGAAGTTGATTTTAATGAAAATCAGATTATGTATTCTTTATATAGAGAATATCAGCTTATCGCTCATATGAGTAATGAACTACATAATACAAATGATGATATACAAGATCGTTATTATTTCGTAGTAGAATACATTATGAAAAATATGAACAAGAAAATTCTAACTCAAGATATTGTTAGCCAGTTATATATGAATCCTACTTATTTTTCGCAATTTATGAAAAAGGTAGGTGGAGCTGGGTTTAAGGAATTTGTTTTATATCGTAAGTTATTATTTATATTAACTTATCTGATTGAAGATAAATATTCGATGAATGAGATTGCTTCTTTTGTAGGAATCACAGACATGAAATCTTTCTATAATATATTTAAAAGATCGTTTCATATGTCTCCTGCAAAATGGAAAAATAAAATATCTTTAATCAAAGATGATTTTGAAAGTTATGTTGATAAAGACGTTTTAGATAGGTTTATTTTAGAATTTAATATTCACAAACATAAAGATAATACCATATCTAAAATTTATAAAGAATTGTCAGTGTTTAAAGAAAAAGGAAATAAACTAAATGGAGCAAACTTAGTTGTTAATCCTTATGAAGATATGGGAAAACATATCGATCCGGATTATCAGGTTTATAAATGTCTTGATTGTTTGGTTAAAACAATTAAAGAGCTAGATGGAACATTAATATTAAAATATCCTTATTATTACTTAAAAGATCAAAAACAATACGATCTTTTAATTAAAACAATGATATGGATAGATAAAAAGAATATTTTAAGAAGTTTAAAGAATAGTTCTATTATGATATGTTCGGATTCATTTGATGATATAGAAGATATGATGAAGTTAAGAAAAAGCGTTCGTAAGGTTTATCCGCATGTGGAAATAGAAATATGTGTAGAGGGGGTAGAAGTTGTCTAAGACAGCGTTCTACCTTTTTTTTATGTAAAAAAATTCACAAAAACTAAAGTTTTACTATAT